>CAYTVP010000168.1:0-9561 GCA_964441675.1 uncultured Solibacteraceae bacterium
ACGTACGCGATTTCGGTGGCCTGCCACAATCCGCAGGGGCCGGTGATCACCGCCGCCTCACTCCATGTTGGCTTCGCCATCCCGAATTACCTCATTCAGGAGGTGGTGCGGAAAGATGTGCCCTGGCGCGAGGATGTGGTGGACGAGCCGGCGTCCATGCAGGGCGGTTTTGCCACGGCGCCCACCCGGCCGGGATTAGGCGTAGAGATCAACGAAAAGGAAGCGGCGAAGCATCCGTGGCAACCGGAGGTCCTTATGGATTGCTTCCATCAGGATGGCTCAGTAGCGGATTGGTAGCCCCCGAATTGAGCCTATGCCGGCCACTCAGCCAGGGGAACACGATTCACAAACCGGGTCCATCGCGCGGGCATTCAGCGTCCTCGAATTTCTGGACTCGTCGACGCGTGGATGGAACATCTCCGAGCTTAGCCGCCAGTTGAACGTGCCCAAGAGCACGATGCACCTGATCGTACTGACGTTGGAACGGTTGGGATTCGTCGCGCGCGAACCCGGGTCCCGGCGTTACTCGCTTGCTATTAAGGTGTACGAGTTGGGGCGCGGATTGATGCGGCGAGTACTGGCTCCGGAGGTTACAGGGCCGCATCTGCGAAGCCTGGTGGAGAAAGTTCACCTGACGGCGCACCTGGCGGTTCTCGAGCATGACCAGGCGGTTTACGTCCAGAAAGTAGATGCTCCCGGATCGGTGCACTTCGCCTCTTATATTGGCAAGCGCACGAGTCTGCACTGTACGGCGGTGGGAAAGGTTTTGCTGGCGAACACGCCTGAAGCTAAGATCCGCCACGTCCTGGAGCGCGAACCGTTTGCAAGGTACACGCAGCGCACGCTGACGGACACCGCTATGTTGCGGCGCGAATTGGCTAAGGTTCGCAAGCAGGGCTACGCTGTGGATGACCAGGAAGAGGAATTGGAAGTACGCTGCGTCGCGGTTCCGGTGTTTCGCTGGTCGGGCGAGCTGGCGGCGGCGCTCGGCGTAACCGGAACCATTACGCAATTGCGCAGCGAAAACATCGAGCCACTGTCGGAGATCCTGCGTGAGACCGCGGACACCCTGATGTCAGGTTCGCGCCGGCCGTCACGGAATAAGCCGAATAATTTTGTCCGCGATGGTGGAAAGGCAGCCGGTGGCATCTGACACGATCGGGGAAGTTCCATACGCTGGAGTAGGGCATCCGTTGTGTGGCCAATAGCAAGGAGCGCAGACTCTTGAATCAGAACTATCGAGAATCCATTGGGATCCTGAACAGGAACAGGCAGTACATTCCGGGTGGCGTGGTGTCTATCAACCGGGCGACGCAGCCGGAGATTGTATTCAGCAGCGCACAGGGCGCCTATCTTTGGGATGCCGAGGGAAACCGGTACATCGATTATCATGCGGCGTTCGCGCCGCATTTCCTCGGACACAACGACCCCTATGTGACGGAAGCCGTTATCCGGGCGCTGCGGGAAAATGCCAGCCTGTATGGTTCGGGGACGACTGCGCAGGAAGGACGGCTGGCGGAGCTGATCTGCGAAAACATTTCCTTCGTTGATAGCGTGCAGCTGCTAAACACCGGCAGCGAAGCGACATATCAGGCGATCCGGCTCGCCCGCGCGGTGACAGGCAAATCGCATGTCATCACGATGCAGGGCGGCTACAACGGCTGGCACAACGATGTGTCCTCGAATCTGATGACGCCGCTGTCTCAGCTGGGTCCGCGCCGGTCGCCCGGCGAGTACCCGTATCATTCCATCAGCGCAGGAGTGCCGGACGAGCATAAGCAGCTCATTCATAGCATCAACTTCAACGATCTCGCCTCTGTCGAATATGTGTGCGAAAGGAACCCGGTGGCGGCGCTCATCACGGAGCCCATTCTGCAGAACATCGGCATCGTGAAGCCGGAAGCGGGGTATCTCGTAGGACTACGCCGGCTGGCGGACAAGTACAATTTCCTGCTGATCTTCGATGAAGTGAAAACGGGATTCCGCCATGCGCTGAACGGCTGCGCGGGTCTGTATGGAGTGTCGCCGGATGTGGCAGTGTACGGCAAGGCTATCGCGAACGGCTATCCGCTTGCCGCGATCGGCGGCAAGAAAGAGTATATGGATCGCTTTGCCGACCCCGACCTGTCGCGCCGTGTTCTGCTCGCGGGTACGTACAATGCACATCCAGTTCCGACCGTCGCCGCGATCGCCACGATCGAGCGGCTCTTGATGGATGACGGAGAGGTTTACCGTCATACCGAACGGCTTGGCGCGCAAATGCAGCAAGGCCTCGAAGAGATCTTTGAACGCATGGAAGTTGAGGCGGTAGTGGCCCGGCAGGGTTCCGCGTTCTGTGTGTACTTCATGGATCGCTGTCCACGAGATTGGCACGACATCGCCGAACACCATCAACTGCAGATTGACGAGTCGATGCGGCAGGGCCTCATCCGGCAAGGGATTTACGTGTTTCCGCTTGGCACCAAGCAGTGGTCGTTGTCAGCGGCGCATACGGAAGCGGACATTGCCGAGACGCTGGAGAAGGTGGAAGTCGCATTGCGAAGCATGGACACCGCAGGAGCTTCGGTTCACCTGGCAGAATGAATCGCATGCAAGAACTGTTGGCCGGCGTTGGACGCGCGGATATCACTCCCGCTCCGGGAACACCGCAGGGCGGCTGGGGCGCGCAGACGCATCAGCGAGGGCTCGGGTCGGATCTGCCCTTCCATGCCACCGCGCTCGTCTTGAAAGACGAACATCAGTCTGTCGCGGTTATCGATGTGGATTCGATAGGGTTCGATATGGAATGGACCCGGCGCATCCTGGATGCGGTCGCATCGCTCACCGAACTCGCCCCGACGCACATCCGGCTGTCCTGCACACACACCCACGCCGGTCCGAATACATTTCGCATTCCGGTGATCACTGTGGGGCGCGACATGATTCTGGAGTATCTGGAGGGCCTACCGATGCAAATCGCGGGAGCAGTCTGGCAAGCCCAGCAGAATTTGCGCCCGGTGCGTGTTGGAGCGGCAACAGGTTCCTGCGACTTCAACATGAATCGCCGGCAACGCCTTGAAGACGGGCGAGTGGTTGTGGGCCGCAATCCCGGCGGGGTTGTGGATCGTACGGTTCGCGTCGTCCGCTTCGATGAGCTGGACGAGAAGCCTTTGGCCACGATCGTTCATTACGCGTGCCATCCCACCACCGTTGGATGGGACTCGCAGTTTGCCACACCGGATTATCCGGGAATGGCGAAGAGCGTGGTGGAAAGCCAGATTGGCGGAACCTGCTTGTTCCTGCAAGGCGCCACCGGGAACCTGGGACCGCGCATGGGCTTCACCGGCGACCTTGCGGTCTACCGCCGGCTTGGCCGTCTTCTCGGGCTGGAAGCGTCCAAGCTGGCTTTGGGTATCGATACTCTACCGCGTGAACCGAAGCTGGTGGGATTGCAGGAATCGGGCACGACTATCGCCTTGTTCGAGGATGTGCCTGTCCCGCCCGCGCCGGCAAGGCTGGGCGTGCGATCGCAATTTCTCTCGCTGCCGATCAACAAGTTCCCCGCTCCGAAGGAGGCAGAAGCCGAGGCGGCCGAGTTGCAGCAGCAGTTGGCGAATGCACGCGCGCACGGGACCGAGGCGGATGTCCGGGCTGCGACGTCCAAAGCAACGCAGGCGGGGATGCGAGCAGAACGGGCGCGCCTTTACCACGGCAAGACGCATATCGACTGGCAGTTGCATGCCATCCGCGTAGGTCCCGCAGCGCTGCTTGGCATTCCCGGCGAACCGTTCATTGAAATCAGCCAGGAGATCGCACAACGTTCCCCGTTCCCGGTCACGCTGTTCAGCGGCTACACGAACGGAGGATTTGGATATCTCCCGGTGCGCAGCGCGTACCCCGAAGGCGGCTATGAGGTTACCACTTCGCCGTTCGCACCGGGCGCGTCGGAGATTGTGGTGGAGGAGTCGTTACGAGTGCTGCAGGAACTTTGGGACGAAGGACACTAGCGCAGCACGAGCGCAACTGGGCTACGCCAGAATTTCGCGGATCGGAGAGCCGAGGTCAATCTCGAGACGTTTTCGTCCGGGAACTTCCAGGCGCTTCGGATCCAATCCCAACTGATGCAGGATCGTGGCGTGAATGTCAGTCACATAGTGACGATCTTCCACGGCATGGAAGCCAAGCTCATCGGTGGCACCGTTGACAACACCGCCCTTTATACCGCCGCCCGCCAACCACACGGAGAACCCATACGGATGATGATTGCGGCCGTTGGTGCCTTCCGATCCCGGCGTGCGGCCGAACTCAGTGGCGAAGACAACGAGCGTGTCATCGAAGAGTCCGCGCTGCTTCAGATCTTTCAACAGCCCGGCGATCGGCTTATCCACCTGCTGGCAGAGATCCGTATGTCCCTTTTTCAAGTTCGAATGCGCATCCCACTTGCCTGCACCGCCATTCTGCCCGTGGAAGACCTGGACGAAGCGCACACCGCCTTCGGCCAGACGCCGCGCGGCCAGGCAGATCTCGCCGAAAGGCTTGGTGGTTTCCTGATCCAAGCCGTACAGCCGTTTGGTCTCTTCGCTCTCCTCGGTGAAGCGCATCACGTCGGGCACAGCGGTCTGCATCCGGAACGCCAGCTCATAAGATCGGATTCGCGCCTGCATTGCGGTGTCGTCCGGATATTGCGTCATCGTCAGATTGTTGAACTTACTGATCAGTTCGAACTCGCTCTCCTGCTCCTCGCGAGACATGCCCTTGACACGCTTCGAGAACGCCAGCGGATCTTCCGGGCGGACCGCTAACTGAACGCCTCCGTGTTCCGGCCCGAGGTAAGAAGCACCATGCGCGGCATGTCCACCGCAACAGGTGTCCACCGGTTCGCCCAGTACGACGAACTGCGGAAGATTCTCGTTCAGCGAGCCGAGCCCATAGTGGACCCAGGAGCCGATGGTGGGAAACTGGCCTTCGAGCACATGGCGTCCGGAATGGAACTGCATCTGCGCCCCGTGGTTGTTGTCGGTGGTCCACATGGAGCGAACCACGGCGATATCGTCGATCGATCCGGATACGTGGGGCCACCAGTCGCTGACTTCAATGCCGCTCTGTCCGCGCTTCCCGAATCCGACTTGCAGAGGATACAGGTTGGGTTCCACCTTGTGGAGCCCGGCGATCACCTCGCGGAGATTCTTCTTCACCAGCGGATTGTTTTCCAGATCCTTGAACGGGGTGTCGCCCATGCGCATGCCGGCGTACTTGTTCAATGCGGGCTTCGGATCGAACGTCTCCATGTGGCTGACGCCGCCGATCATGAACAGCCAGATGACCCGCTTCGCCTTGGGCGCGAAGTGCGGCTTGCCGTCCGGCGGCTTCCATCCGCCGGTGGCTGCCTTCGCGATGCCGTCCTGATAGAGAAGCGAACCAAGCACCAAACCGGTGAAGCCCATCCCCAAGTCCGCCAGAAAGCCCCGGCGAGGCGGGTGGTGGTTCATTCCAGGGTTTTTCATCGCCGTGCTCCTTATCGAATGGTTACAAAATCATTGTGGTTCAGCAGGACGTGGACCAGGTTCTCGCGTGCCCGCGAAGCACCCGGTTCGGAAACCTGCCAGGTGGCAAGAAGGTCCGGCTGTTTCTCGAGAAACGAAACGCCGACCTGCCGTTCCGGTTCGCTCGGCGGCCGCCCAAGAATCGTCTCGAACGCTGCATTCACGAAGGCAAGTGGGCTATCGTCGCGTCCGATCCTGTTGGCCAGAACTTTTGCCATGTCGGCGCTGATCTGACTGTTGGCAAGCGCGAGCGCCTGTTGCGGAACCACGCTCACATTGCGTTCGTAACATTCCACCGGGTTAGCGCCGTCGAAGACCTTCAGAAACTCCATCTGTGTATCGGGCGAATGCCGGAAGTAGATGCTGCGCCGTTTGGATACGAGGCCCTTTGTCTCGTCGATCTCAGGGCCGCCCATCGTGGTGTCGAGTTCACCTGCGACAGCCAGGATGCTATCGCGCACCGCTTCGGCCTCCATGCGCCTCGGATTCATTCGCCAAAGGTAGTTGTTCTCCGGATCGGCGGCAGCGCTGGGATGACCCGTACGTTCGGCGGACGAATTCAGCCGGTAGGTATTGCTGGTCAGCATCAGCCGGTGGAGCGCCTTGAAGTCCCATCCGCTCTTCACAAACTCGGTAGCGAGCCAATCCAGCAGTTCCGGATGCGTCGGCGGCTTGCCGTTCATGCCGAAGTCGAATACGGTAGGAACCAACGGACGTCCGAAATGGCGAAGCCAGATGTGGTTCACCGCAACGCGCGCTGTAAGGGGATTCTCCGGCGAGGCGATCCAGCGTGCAAGGGCCGTTCTTCGGCCCGAACTCCGGTTCTCATAGACTTTGCCGACATTGTGATAGCCTTCCGAGGCCTGCGTTAGCGCCTTGGTCGCTGCGGTCAATTGTTTCTGAGCAGCAGCCACCTTCTTTTCATCAGGGCGTTCCGCCGCAAGGGCCTTGTTCAGCTCCATTTGCGCGCGGGCGACACTCTCGTCCGCCTTCAGGATCCCAGCATGGCGTTCCGCCTTGCGCGCCTCGACCGCGAACTTCTCAAAGTCGGGGTCCGGCGGCGTCGAGAATCGCGCATTGTCGGCGGCGATCACCGCCGCCAGCGCATTCACATGCTCCTTAGCCGCGGCCAGCGTTTTCTTCGCCAGCATCAGCTCATCCGAAGCCGTCCGCATCTTCTCGAACCCTTCGGCGACGGTCTGCCCAGCGACTTCCTTTTCGACCGCGTTGTACTGGTCCTGCATCTTGACCAGCTCCGCTTCAGCTTTCACGACATCGGACTTTGCTTTCGCCGTAAGGTCAGCCTGAACAAAGTCCCGCTTGTCGGGATAGTACGCGGACAGGGGCAGCGTGACCGGCTCAATTTTTCCGAGCGCCAGCCCAAACTGCCGCGGGACATCGGGAGTCAGCAATTTGTTCTTGTCCGGCTGCTGGATGTCGCCGCGGATGTACAGATACGTCGGGCGTTTCACATTGAGGTCAAACACACGTGAGACGCCGTCTTTGTCGATATCCGTTTCGCCCGGTACGCGGTCTACGCGCACATCGTAGGGCTCAAAGAAAGCGCGGAGCTTATAGTACTCTTCCTGCCGCATCGGATCGTACTTATGGTCGTGGCATCGCGCGCATTTCGCCGTCGTGCCCAACATCGCCAGAAACGTGTGATCGACGGCGTCCTGCATCCATCCGTCGCGGTCGTACTTTGCATAGTTACGCGCGAGGAAGCCAGTGGCGCGCAACGCACTCGTATCCTCGGGCGAAATCTCGTCTGCGGCCAGCATCTCCAGAATCATCTGGCTGTAACTCTTGTTGGTGTTGAGGGACTCGACAATCCAGTCGCGCCAGCGCCACATAAATCGGTGGCTGTTCCGGACATCGTTGCCGGCGCGCCAGCCGTACCAGTCGCTATAGCGCCAGATGTCCATCCAGTGGCGCGCCCAGCGTTCGCCGTAGCGGGAGTCGGCCAGCAATCGGTCGACGGCGGCTTCGTAAGCGTTGGGCGACCGGTCTTCGAGGAACGCCTTCAGTTCATCAGAGGTAGGCGGAACGCCAACCAGGTCCAGATACGCGCGGCGCAGCAATGTCCGCCGGTCGGCCTGCGGGACTGCCGTCAGACCACGTTTCTCCCGTTCCTTTTGCACAAAGGCATCAATCGGATTCTTCGCATTCTGCACAGCGGGAACTTCCGGACGCTGCGGACGCTTGAAGGACCAGTGGTCCGGCAATGGCGGCAGTTCGTCTGACTTGGCGGTCACAGTCGCGGAGTCGTAGTCCGCACCGCTGTCGATCCAGTCAGCGATCAGCTTGAGGTCCCGGTCGGGCAATTTCGGCTGGGAGGGCGGCATCTGGAGATGAGACAGGTGGCTAACGGCTTGATACAGCAGGCTCTCTTTCGCGTTGCCCGGAACAATTGCCGGTCCACGATCACCGCCCCGAATGGCGAGGTCGCGGGTGGAGAGATCGAGTCCGGACTTTTTCGACGCGCCACGATGGCACGCCATGCAGCGCTGCTCAACGAGCTTGAGCGCGGTGGGGGCGGTCTGTGCTGCGCAACCGATACCAATGACGGCAAAAATAGCCAATCTGCACAACATCTTGGCCCCACTTTACTGTGGACTTAGCGGAACGGCAAGGTAATGGCCTTTCATTGTCCGTATTTATGAACTGAAGCCGAGATTCCGTTGAGCTGCCAGCCCCGCAGAAAATGCGATACGAACCCTCATTCGAGAACGGCTTGCCGGGTCCAAAGGGCAGCTCATAAGCAAAGCCGGCGCCGTTGTTGAAGCGGCGATTGAGCGTAGCCTGTAGCGAATGGTAGTCGCCAGACGCCCCGGTTCAGTATCAAGCGGCGAGAGATTTACCAGCGGTCCCGCAGGTACCATCCAAACTGCCATTCAAGCGTGGTCATGCGCGTTCAAAGAGTAAGTTGAAAGCAGAGCGACCTGTATGATTGGCTTGCACATATCTATCCCTCCGGTTTTTTAAGTCGGGTTAGTCTTCTACGGAGACGGGGGAGTCCCCGGGGTACGGGACGTCGTACCCTTTGGCATCCCACCAAAGAATGCGGTTCATGATCTGGGCGGGAAAATCGTCTACGTGATTCGGATTCATTTGAGTGGAGCGCTCGGCCGCCCACTTTCTTCTTCCCGCCAGCGCTTTCAACGGAGGATTCATCTCGGTAAGGCTGACCTCCGGCGCGATCAAGCTCACCATGGACATCTACGGGCATTTGTTCGAAGGGTCCGACAAGGAAGCCCAGACGGAAGAAGCCGCTAAGAGTAGTAAGGTCCTCGTGTTCCCAGCGCGGAAGAAGCTCGCATAAATCCGAACCGCTTGGCCTTGCTAAACTCGACTCAGGTGGCCTTCGTGAACGCATTCGACCGCATTACCTTCGCGCCCAACGTGATGGGCGGGCGCGCGTGCCTCCGCGGCTTGCGCATCACGGTGTCGCTGGTCGTCAACCTCGTGGCAAACGGCATGTCCACCGCCGAAATCCTGGAAGAGTATCCCGACCTCGAAGCGGAAGACATCCACCAGACTCTTGCCTATGCCGCCGCCCTTGCGAACGAGGAGTTCCATCCGTTTGCGCCCACGGCCGCATGAACTTCCTCGCCGACATGGGTGTCTCGATGAGCACCGTCTCGGCCCGTCGGCATCTTGGTCATAACGCGACGCACCTCCGCGAGCAGGGACTCATGCGAATGGACGATTCCGATATCGTCGCAAAGGCCCGAAGCGAGGAACGCATCGTCCTCACCTTCGACCTGGACTTCGGCGAGATCATGGCGTTGTCCGGCAACGCGAGCCCTTCGGTCATCCTGTTCCGCATGAGAAACCAGACGCCTCGCGTAGTGACGCCCCGGCTACTTCAGGTGATTCAAGAGTGCGAAGAGCCACTCCTGGCGGGAGCATTTGTGACCGTCGAGGATTACGGCTATCGCCTGCGACGTTTGCCGATCGGCTCCTGACCGCATCCGCTTGCGTGGCCGTTTCCGGTTCTGCTGACAAAGCTGCTGACAAGACCCTCGCGAAGCAGCAG
>CAYTVP010000169.1:0-9501 GCA_964441675.1 uncultured Solibacteraceae bacterium
TCGTCGGACACCGTTTCGGCGGTTTTCCGGACCAGAGACGCGAGACTTGGCAGGCGCTCCGGAGTGATCTCATGAGTCGTACCGGCTACGCTCAAGGCAGCCACCACCTGATTGGCAGAATCTAGTAGCGGAGCTCCAATGCAGCGGAGCCCTATCGTTTCTTCCTCATCGTCAAGTGCGTAACCAGCGACCCGGACACGCGCCATCTCATCGCGCAGCCGGCGGGCCGATACTATAGTGTTGTCGTTGTAGCGAACAAGCCCACAAGTCACTACGCGATCGATCATGGATGAGGGAAGAAATGCCAGTAAAGCCTTTCCCGTCCCCGTGCAGTGTAATGGCATACGTTTTCCGACCCAGGTGGGTAGGTGGAGGGTTGGCGGCGCCACCTTATCAATGATCACTGCCTCATTTTGATCAAGTATGGCCATGTGGACAGTCAGACTGGTTTCCGCCATCAATCTGCGTAACGCAGGTCGCGCTAGTTCGCGGATGGGAAGCTGGCCCAACGTGGAGTTGGCCAACTCGAAAAGCTTCTTCGTGAACACGTAGCGGCCGTTGTCGCTCGATCGGTAAAGATAACCGCTACGTTCAAGCGTGGTCAAGACGTAGTGAGTGGAGCTTCGAGCCAAATTTAGGTTTCGGGCGATCTGGGACAGAGTCAGGCCACGTTGGGACGCAGCCAGCATCTCCAGAATGGTTAACGCTCGTTCGACTGCCGGAGCTGTCTTGATTTTGTCGGCATCCAAGGGCAATTTGGACTCAGTATACCTGCGAGTTCAAGATGAATGATCAAAACGGCCAACATGTCCACTGGGGTGGACAGAACCTATTGATAGCCTGTTCGCTGAATTGATGTAAGGTCCTCATTTTCCTATAGTGAAGTAGCACTGAGGCACCGTCGAGTTCGCGATGAGTTCACCCATACAGACCAGCTTGTCCCAAGACATTTTCCAGCAGTCCCTGGAAGTGATACCGGGGGGCGTGAATTCGTCAACCCGCTCCCTGAATCCGCCACTGATTTGGCGACGGGCGTATGGGGCAACGATGGAAGACATCGAGGGAACGAGGTTTCTCGATTATCACGCTGCTTTCGGTCCGATTGTCCTCGGCCATAACGACTCAGATGTCAATAGGGCGGCGGTTTCGGCGCTGGAGGGCCCGGACTTGGTTGGCGTGGGGACAACTGAGATCGAAATTGAGTTGGCTCGCAAGCTCACGAAACACATCCCGTCCGCGGAGAAAGTACTTTTGTGCAACAGCGGTTCGGAAGCCACCTTCAATGCCCTTCGCCTCTCTCGTGCCGTGACTGGGCGCAAGAAGATCATCAAGTTCCAGGGTTGCTATCACGGTTGGCATGACTATGTGTGCATGAATGTGATCAGTTCGGCCGACAAAATTGGAGAGTACGATTTTCATTCAGCCGGCATTCTCGATGATGCAGCCCGCCACACGCTCGTCCTGCCCTTCAACCGGATTGATGCAGTTGAAGACGCGTTGCGGCAGTACAGGGGAGAAGTCGCGGCAATCATCTTGGAGCCAATCCCGCACAACATTGGCTGTGTGATTCCACTGCCTGAGTTTCTGCAAGGGTTGAGGGATCTGACTACTCAACACGGCACCGTGCTGATCTTCGATGAAGTGATTACCGGATTCCGTCACGGATTGGGCGGGTATCAAGCGTTCTCCGGCGTAACCCCGGATCTCACGACTGTCGCCAAGAGCATGGCGAACGGCTATCCCGCCGCCGCATTATGCGGCCGGTCGCAATACATGGATAGATTCCAAACCAACCGTGGCGATGTGTTTTTCGCGGGCACGTATAACGGGCACCCGGTTGGGGTGGCCGCTGCCATCGCAACCATTAAGAAGCTGGAAGACGGAAGAGTTCACGAACATATTTTTCGCTTAGGAGAGTACTTTGCGCGGCAGTTACAGGGAATCCTCGATCGCGAGGGTATCAAGGGTCGAGTGGCGCATTTCGGCTCAGTCGTGGTTCCCTACTTCCTGGATGCCCCAGTTGAGACCTACACCGATCTGCTAAGCAACGATTCGGAGTTGGACGTTCGGTTCAGGCGGGAGATGATCGATCGCGGATTCTTCCTTCTGCCGATGGCGCTGAAGCGTAACCACATCTCAGCAGCGCACACTCAGGAAGACGTTGATCGTACTTTGGACGCGGCGGAGGCGGTGTTGAAGCGGCTCGCCGCCTAACGATTTTGGGATGGCTCTAATGCGACGGCCAATATGGATCGCGTGGGTGGCAATAACGGGAGCGCTCTCGGCCACTGCGGGAATCTTCGAGGACAAGGTTCAGCCGATCTTGTGGGCGAACTGTCGTTCGTGCCATGACGCGACCTCGCACACCAGCGGGTTCTCAATCGTATCCGAGCAATCCGTCATCGCTGGAGGCGCCAGGCACGGCGCCGCCGTAGTCGCGGGTAAGCCGGCTGAGAGCGTGCTCATGAAGGTTCTAAGTGGTGAGATCAAGCCGCAGATGCCGATGGGCAAGACGCTGTCCGCCGGGGATCTTGCGGCGATTTCCAACTGGATCCTGGAGCTTAAGCCGGAACAGACCGCGGCACAGCAAAAGCCTTACTGGGCGTTCCTGAAGGCAACGAAGCATCCGGTTCCGCAAGTCGACGGAGCGCGTTCGGATATCGACGCCTTTGTCATAAAGAAGCTGGCGGAAAAAGATCTCGCGCTTAGCCCCGAGGCCGACCGTCGAACGTTGATTCGCCGGCTGTATTTCGACTTGATCGGTTTGCCCCCCACTTGGCAGGAGACCACCGCGTTCGTTAAAGATTCGTCGCCCAAGGCATATGAAGAGCTCGTTGATCGTTTACTGAAAGACCCGCGTTACGGCGAGCGTTGGGGCCGGCATTGGCTCGACTTGGCACGCTACCCCGATACGAACGGGTACGAGGGGGATCCGGAATGGCCGCACGCATGGCGCTATCGAAACTACGTCATCGATGCGTTCAACCAGGACAAGCCTTATGACCAGTTCATCAAGGAGCAGATTGCCGGCGACGAGTTTTTTGAAGTCGTCTCAGCGGTTCCCGCGCCGCCACCAGAGCCCGAAAAGATGGTGGCGCTAAGCTTCCTGCGGCTTGCTCCTTTCAATCGCACGCCGGTCAGCGAGGAAAATCGCGATTCGTGGCTAAGCGAGATGACCTCCACAGTAGGCTCCGTCTTTCTTGGCATGACCATCGGTTGCGCCAAGTGCCACGACCACAAGTATGACTCCCTACCCCAGCGCGATTTCTACCGGATGAAGGCGTTCTTCGCCACGGTAAGTGTGCCGAGCACCGGGCGGGCGGGCGGTGCAGAGAATGCCGACTTCTACCGGCCCGGCGAACAGGAATGGGCCGATAAGCTTCGTGAAGAGTACAAGGGCAAGCTCAAGGGAGCGGAGTCAGAGTTCGCCCAATTCCAAAAACCACTAGTCGCGAAGGTTCTCGCGGCGAAGAAGGCCGAAGATCCTAAATTCGATAAGGAAGTGACCGCAAAGGACGTCGAAAAAGAAGTCAACGCGGACAACAACAATGCCGCAGGGTTCGACAAAAAACCTGAGGTGCTGACCGCGGCCGACAAGGCCGGCTGGACCCAGCGGAGTTCTACTATCGCCCGCTTGAAGAAAGTCATTGAGCGGTTGGAGCCGAAAGCGATGGGCCTTCAGAACGCCGACGGCCCGCCTTTCGGTCCGAGTATCCCCACCACTTATGTATTGATCCGCGGGGAGTACGACCATCCTGGCGAGCCTGTCGAACCTGGATTTCTGAGCGCGATCGAAGGTCACTCTAATCCTGCGACTCTCAAGCTGGACCGATATAAGATGTTTCCCACTCGCGGCCGACGTATGACACTCGCCGAGTGGATCGCGAGTCCTGAAAATCCGTTAACCGCTCGCGTGATGGTCAACCGCATCTGGCAGTATCACTTCGGGCGCGGCATTGTCGAAACCTCTAATGATTTCGGCCGCAACGGCTCGCCTCCGACCAATCCGGAATTGCTCGACTGGCTGGCGCTTCGATTCGTCGAGGAGAAGTGGAGCATTAAGCAGATGCATCGCTTGATTCTGAATTCAGCCGCGTATAAACAGGAATCTCGGCGTGAAGATGCGAACGCATTGCGTGTGGATCCTGAGAATAAGCTTCTGTGGCGGTTTCCCCGGCAGCGTCTGAGCGGCGAAGCAATTCGTGACGCCGTTCTTGCGGTAAGCGGCAGTCTGAATCCTGAAATGGCTGGACTACCAATTTATCCGCCGTTGCCGGAAGGTTTGGACGAGGGGCAGAAGGTGCAAGGCGTGAATACTTGGGAAACATCAGTGGGTACAGAAAGTCAGCGGCGTAGCGTCTACATTTTCCAGCGTCGCGCGATGCAAGTCCCGTTCCTGGAGACTTTTGATGCACCTGTTTTGATGACACCTTGTGATCGGCGCCCGAGTTCAATCACAGCATTACAGGCGCTCACGATGTATGACAGTGACTTCGTGAATCAGGAAGCCGCTTCCATGGCCGAACGGCTGCAAAAAGACACTGGTGTTGATCCGAAAGAACAAGCAATTCGCGCATTCGAAACGGCACTAAATCGTTCTCCACGCCCTTCGGAGCTGGACGGCGCTCTGAAACTCATGGATTCTACGAAGCCGCGTGAAGACGGTCTCAAGGCATTGTGTCGCACGCTCCTCAATACGAGCGAATTCATCTATATCGATTAGGAACAAGCCGATGCATCCATCACGACGTAATTTCCTGTGGAATTCCTGGAACGGAATAGGCGCGTTGGCCCTGTCTCAGTTGCTGAGCGAAGATGTTGCTGCGGCGAAGGTCGTCGATCCGATGACTCCTAAGCCGCAGCATCTGCCGCGAAAGGCCAAACGCTGCATCTTCCTCTTTATGGCGGGCGGAGCGAGCCAGATCGACACATTTGATTACAAGCCGCGGCTGAATGATTTTGTTGGCAAGCGCCTTCCCAAGCTGCCAGGCCTATCAGGCGAGATTGAGGGATTTCTTGATGCTCCGCACCGTGTGATTCCCAGCCCGTTTGAATTCAAGCAGTACGGGCAGTCCGGGCGATACATGTCGACGCTCTTCCCTCACTTGGGAGAGAGGGCCGACGATCTTGCTTTCGTACATGGAATTACCGTAGACAATAACAATCACGGTCCAGCGACGATGCACGTTACCACCGGTTCACAACTGCAGGGCTCGGCGTCGGTGGGTTCCTGGGTGACGTACGGTTTGGGAAGCGAGAATCGGAATCTGCCTGGATATGTCGTGGTGCAGGATCCTCGCGGGGCACCCGTGAACGGCGCTGCAGTGTGGGGCAACGGCTATCTTCCCGCCTCATATCAGGGGACGCTCTTTCGATCAACCGGTTCGCCCATTCTGGATCTGGCGCTACCGAAGGGGCTAAGCCGCGACCAACAGCGGCGCGAGTTCGACTATCTGGCCGAGCTGAATCGCCAGCACGCCGCGGAGCGCGGGGACTCAAGCGAGTTAGACGCGCGGATCAACGCGTATGAGCTCGCGTTTCGCATGCAGATGGAGGCTCCAAAGGTTGTCGACTTCGCAAGCGAATCGGAGACCGTCCGCAAGCTCTACGGCTTGGACAAACCGGTGACGGAAGGGTTCGGTCGCCAATGTCTGCTGGCACGCCGGCTTGTGGAAGCGGGAGTTCGTCATGTCCTGCTGATCCACGGTGTCGAGATCGGCAAGTTCAGTTGGGACGACCACGGCAATGTCAAAGAGCGCATGCCACAGCACGCGGCAGAGGTAGATCAACCTGTCGCGGCCCTGCTCAAAGATTTGAAGGGACGCGGACTCCTGGAAGAAACTCTCGTCGTCTGGACGTCGGAGATGGGCCGCACGCCGTTCATCAACGATATGAAAGGTGACAAGCCGGGTCGCGATCACAATCAACACGGTCTTGTCGTCTGGATGGCTGGCGGCGATGTGAAAGCCGGCACGACAACGGGCGCCACAGACGAGTTTGGCATTCGAGCGTTGGACAGGCCTATCCCTATGCGCGACGTACACGCCACTGTGCTCAACCTGATGGGATTGCGAGACGATCGACTGACTTATTTACACGCGGGACGCTATCGCCGGTTAACAGACATCGGCGGAGACGTCCTCAAAGATATTGTCTCTTAGTTAATCCTTCGAGGAGTCTATTTGCGAAAAACCGTCATTGCGGTCTCGCTGATGGCCGGGGTCTATGCAGGCGAGCGTCAGCGGTGCATGGAGCCAGAAGCGGTTTGGAACGTTCGCGCACTCTCCGACGCGCAGGTCGATCCGTCCGGTCGCCGCATCGCCGTAGTCGAGGAGCGAACAGACATCCAGAAGGATTCTATCTCGACGCGTATTGTTGTACTCAACACCGATGGTTCTAATCGGAACGTATTGAACGCCGGTGATGTCACTGAGTCCAGTCCGCGATGGTCACCCGACGGCAAGCAGCTGGCGTACGTATCCAATCGATCGGGCTCGCCTCAAATTGTTATCCGCAGCATTGACGACGGGCGTGAACTGGATCTAACCACCGGGGAGCCCGCGTCACTTCCGACGTGGTCGCCCGACGGGCAATGGATAGCATTCCTCCGATTTGTCCAGGAACCGTCGCCCTGGAATCCCGCGTTGCCTGCGCCGCCACCGGGAGCAAAATGGGGGCCTCAAGAAACTGTGGTTACCAAGCTGCGCTGGACCTTCGATGGACGTGGCATCTTAAAAGACGGCTCGCATCGCATCTTCATAGCGCCTGCGTCTGGCGGTAAAGCTACTGTCATCACGCCGCCCGGTTACTTCCATACCTCGTATCTTTACGAGCCTGAAATTGCTTGGAGCGCCGACAGCGAACGAGTGATTGCTCCCGCTGTCAAAAGTAAGGAAGGCTGGGACAATGTCTCCGGGGGCGAGATTTATGCTTTCCCGCGCGGCGGCGGTGCGCCCACGGCGCTTACTAACTGGACCGGCCACAAAGCATTCGTACGAGTTTCTCCGAACGGCAAGCACATTGCCTTTGCCGGCTATGTCTGGAACGGTCAGACTTATCACGTCGCTCACCTTTATGTAATGGATTCCGACGGTTCGCACCAAAAGGAACTGACGAAGGATTGGGATCGCGACGTGGGACCGCCAACCTGGTCTGCCGATTCGAAAAGCCTTTACTTCATGAGTGACGATCGGGGCGCCGGCCAAGTCCATCGTGTGGATTTGAACGGAGCTCGCCAGCAGTTGACACATCTCAAGAATCGCCGCGGAGGGTTGTCAGTTGCCCATTCCGGATTGACCACAGCGATTGTGAGCTCTCCCACAGAGCCGGGTGCGCTCACCGTGTTTTCTGAGCCTGGCAGTGGACGCGGAAAGACGATCTGGGAGCCGAATGCCGAATCGCTATACGGTTGCCGTTTCGCGCCCGTTGAGGAAGTTTGGTATTCCGCGCCGGACGGCACAAAGATTCAAGGCTGGGTGATCAAGCCGCGGGGATTCAATCCTTCGCGCAAGTACCCACTGATCGTATCAATCCATGGCGGCCCACACGGAATGTACGGGTTGACGTTCATGCACGACCTGCAGATGATGGCGGAGCGCGGCTACGTCGTCCTTTACACCAATCCGCGAGGATCCACTGGCTACGGAGAAGCGTTCGGCAACATCATTCAGCACAGATGGCCGGGTGACGACATACAGGATGTTATTTCCGGCGCGGACCACCTGATTCAACTTGGCTATATCGACGCTGATCGTATGGGAGTTATCGGAGGCAGTGGTGGCGGGCTCATGACCTGCGCCATGGTGACCCGTACAAACCGATTCAAGGCGGCGGTGGCTCTTTACCCAGTCACGAACTGGTTTACCCATGTCGGTTCCGGTGACAACGGATTCTACATCGCATCAATATACCGACAGGGCATGCCTTGGAAGTTCAGCCAGGATTATATCGAGCGATCTCCGTTATTCGCCGTTGATAGAGTGACTACTCCGACGATGCTCATCACCGGCGAGGATGATTGGCGGACGCCGATAGCGCAGAGCAATGAGTTCTACAGGGCCCTGAAAGTAAAGGGGATTGAGACAGTCTTTATTCGCATGCCGGGAGAGGCTCACGGCATGCGCCGCCTTCCAAGCCACAGGGCGAAGACGATCGCCCACAGTTTGGCGTGGTTTGCACGCTATTTAGCTGTTGAGTAATCAGCATATTGATGCTATATCAATATAGCGAGTTTTAGCTCGGATCGTCGGGTGAGGTTAACATGAAACACGGACTTACATCGCTAGGGCTCTACGCCATGACCGCGGTCATGGCGATACAGGCACAGACAACCGTCGGTGAACTGCGCGGTATCATCTCCGATTCCACAGGGGCGGTGATCGCTGGTGCGGCCGTGACCGTACAGAACACTGCAACAAACGACCTTCGAAAGACGACGTCCGACACGGACGGGCTGTATATCTTTCCTCAGCTACCGGTGGGGCGCTACTTGCTTACTGTCGAGCAGACCGGCTTTCAAAAGTTCACTCTGCGGGACGTCGCGATCCAGATCGATGCGCGACGGCGCGAGGATATCTCTTTGAACATTGGCGACGTAACACAAGAAGTGACGGTAGCAGCATCGGTAGATGCGGTAAACTCCACCTCCGCCACCATCGGCGAAGTGCTGGAGTCACGACCAATAGTTGAGCTTCCCCTCAACGGACGCAACTTTCTTCAGTTGGCACAGCTATCACCGGGAACGGTGCCGCCGGTCCTGCAGAACGGCGAAGACACTACGGCGAGCTTTAATGGGGGACGCTCCAATCTGTCGATTTCGGTTTCCGGTACCCGCACGGTCTCGTCGGCCTATCTGTTCGATGGAGTGCTGGGGCGCGAGGAATACTACGGCTCCGTTTCCATCCAACCGACTCTGGAAGGAATAGCGGAGTTCAAGATCATGCGTGGGTATTTCGCGCCCGAGTACGCTGCTCCAGCGATCGTGAGTGTCGTCAGCAAGTCGGGAACGAACCAGGTGCACGGCGCCGTTTGGGAATTTCTGCGTAATGAGACCCTGGACGCGCGAAATACGTTTGACTTCGGAGCGAAGAAGCCGCCATTTCGTCAGAATCAGTTCGGTGGATCGGTGGGGGGCCCACTCATAAAGGACAAGCTGTTCGCAATGGGCAATTTTGAGTTTCTAAAAGTGCGGCAGGCGTTCTCACGAAATCTACTTGTCCCCACGGCGGCGATGCTGCAAGGCGACCTAAGCGGCGCGCGTCCCATTTACGACCCGGCCACCGCCGACGCTCAGAAAGTCAAGCAGCTATTTCCTGGGAACATCATTCCGGCCAGCCGTATTGGAACATTCGCTCAGAAGTACAACGACTTTGTCCGTACATCGCCCATTTCACCCTACGACCCAGCGGTAAGTGCGCAAGGCACAAATTTCTTCGGACAACGGCGTGTTGTTCAGGATACCTATAAGTGGGACACCCGCATCGACTACAACATTTCGGCGGA
>CAYTVP010000170.1:0-9448 GCA_964441675.1 uncultured Solibacteraceae bacterium
TTGGCTCGGATCAAGCTGCTGAAATGGGCTGATCTTAGCTATGTTTTGCCCGTTACCGCCATCGGCTATGTGATCCCCTTGATCCTGGGGTCCGTCTTCCTCAACGAAGTAGTGGGAGCGACGCGATGGATCGGCGCCGTTTTCATAGCCGCCGGGGCCATCCTCGTATCTCCCACCGAGGCGCGAACGTCGTGAGATGGATTTGGGTGCTTGGCGTCGTCGCGAGCACCGTATGCGCGGACTTGCTGCAAAGCTCGGCAATGAAGGGTCAGCCAGGCGCGCGCCGGTATCGCCTTCTAGCCGTTTCGGCGGTCTTTATGGCGTCCTCCTTTTTCGCATTTCTTAAACTTCTGGAGACGGCGGAGTTCAGCTTTGCCGTACCGGCGACGGCAGCATCGATCGTCATCGAAACAGCGCTCGCGCGGGTCCTGCTCGGTGAGTATGTCGGCTGGCGCCGGTGGGCCGGAGCGGCCTCGGTCGCGGTGGGTGTATGGCTGGTTGGCTACTGATCCCTGCCGCCTATCAGTTGATGGCCATTGTTGCCATCTTGGCGTTCCTACGGCGCCGCCCGCCCATGCTCGAGAATTGGCCGGCGATTTCCGTTCTCAAGCCGACCCTCGATGGAGAACTGCCGCCCCGCGAGGCAATCGAGTCCCACGAGCGTCAGGATTATCCCGACTTCGAAATCATTTATAGCGAGCGACCGGCTCGCGCAGCTGCGAATGGCAAAGCCGGGAAGCTAATGGTTTTGGCCGAAGCGGCCCGTAAACCGGTATGGGTGGTGAACGATGCGGACATCCGCGTTCCGCCGGATTACTTGCGCCAGGTATCCGCTACCCTCGCTCAACCCGGCGTTGGTTTCGTCACGTGTCTGTTTCGCGGCAAGGGCGACCATCTGGCGACAGAGGTGGAATCTTTGGGTATCGCCGTGGATTTCATGCCCGGGATTCTCGTCGCCCGCCTCATGGGTTTGCGCCGCTTCGCGATGGGCTCGACGCTTGCTTTCCGGAAGGCTGACCTCGATCGAATCGGAGGATTCGAAGCGGTCGCGGACTGCATTGCTGACGACTATCAACTGGCCTGGAAGATTACGGGGCTTGGGAGCCTTTCCGAGATTGCTCCTGTGGTTGTGGAAAGTACGCTGCACGGCGACTGGCTCGCCATGTGGCAGCACCAGGTACGCTGGGCGCGCACCGTGCGCGTATCGAAGCCGTGGTCCTACCTCGGGCTCCCGATCGCGCATGCAGGCTTGTGGGCGGCGGTCGCCGCGGCGGCGGGCGCTTTCTGGGCCGCCGGCGCTCTCTGTCTCCTGCGCATCCTGATGGCCGGACTGTCCGCCCGGACCCTCGGCTGGAAAGGGCAGTGGTTCCTGGCGCCGGTTTGGGATTTGGTTGCCTTCGCCATCTGGATTTCCGCCTGGCTTGGCAACTCGGTTCGCTGGCAAGGCCGCTTGCTACGGCTCACGCCGGATGGGCGCATTTCAGAGGTTTCTTGATGCGCCGGTACTTTGCGACGGTACACTATCAGTAGCCTGATGTTGCAGTTACGTTTTTGCCTGTTTTTAACTCTACTGTTTCCGCTGGCGGCCCAATTTAAAACGGATGCGCCACGCTCGAAGTGGTTAAACGAACAGGGACAGCGACAGGAAGCCGCGGGCCAGCTTGTCGAGGCACTGGGATCTTTTACCGCCGCGATCGAGGCAGATCCAAGCAATACTGTCGCGTTGAAGAATCGCGCGCGTCTCAACTACGCGCAGGGAGAAGTGCAGGCGGCGGTTGCGGACCTTGACCGCGCGCTTCAGATCCAGCCGGAAGATGCCGAAGGCTGGGCGATGCACGGCGACGCTCTTTCCGAGCTGGGCGAGAACGACCGCGCGATAACCGATTATTCCCGCTCGATCAATATGGGAATGGATCACAGCACCGTTTATCATCAGCGGGGCATTGCGTATGTCCGCAACGGAGATTTAGACAAGGCAATTGACGATCTGACTCGCGCCATTCGGCTGAAACTCGATAATCCGGCGCCCTACAAGGACCGCGGTGTCGCCTACACACTGAAGAACGAATATCAGCTGGCTCTCGATGACTACGACCGGGCGATTTCGCTGCGGCCTAACTATCCGGAGGCGATTCTGGAGCGCGGGTATGTTTACGGTGTACTGAAGCAGTACGATCAGGCGATCGGCGATCTCAGCCGCGTTCTCCAGGTCCAACCGGAGAATACGAAAGCCTATACGGTTCGTGCCGCCACATATGCCCGGATGGGCCAGCGCCAGGCGGCGGTGACGGATTACACTCAGGCGATCCGGCGCGACCCGGAAAATGCAGCTCTGTACCTGGCTCGCGGCGCCGAATACGCCGCGCTGAAGCAGTACCAGCTATCGCTTGACGACCGCGCTAAGGCAGTGCTATTGCGACCGGAAGACCCGAACGTATGGCTGGCCAGGGGAATCACCTACCATTTGCTCGGCGAACATGAGAAGGGGATGGCGGACTACAACAAGGCGGTAGAGTTGGCGCCCCAGTCCGCGGCCCCTTGGCTCGCACGCGGAAACGCGCATTTCCTTTTGAAGCGTCCGGGATTGGCAGTTGCCGATCTCGAGCAGGCCCTCAAGATCTCCCCGGATAATGACGAGGCGAAAAAGCTGTTGTCGCTTGCCCGTGAGCAGTTATCTAACGAGAGCGCTGGAGCTGCCGCCTCGCTCGTTGAGCGTCCCAAGACTCAGAACCAGTGAACGGGGCACAGATGTCTCATTCCGGACTGGCGGTAGACTGAAGAGTTGTTCCCCCGTTGCCGGGAACGCCGATGCAAGCGACGCTCGCCAAACTAGCTACCTGGATGAGGACCTTCGCTGGCCACGCCAAGACGTGGGCTGCCCGGGCGGCGGCGTGGATGCTATCGGCCGCCAAGCGGAACAGGGTGCACTCTTTATGGGTGGCCGCCGCGGTAGTCGTTGCCTGCGTGGTGGCATTTGCCAGCGCCTACGTGTCTCTGTCCCGGTTCGTCGAGGAACGGCTGAATGAGGGAGTCTTTGCCAGCACCATTGGCATCTACGCCGCGCCGAAGTCCATCGCTAAGAACCGCCTAGCTACCGTAGAATGGCTGGTCACCGCTTTGCGAAGGGCTGGTTACGCCGACCGCGACGACCCCCAGGCGAACGGGCGGATCCAGATTTCCGGCGATGTGGTCGAGATTCGGCCGGGACGTCTTTCTTACACCAAGGGTTCCCCGGTGCGGGTCCGGATTGCCGGCGGGAAGATTGCCTCAATAACCCCAATCGGGACACGCAAGGAACTGAGCCGCTACACTCTCGACCCGCAATTACTCAGTAATCTGTCCGGCAGCGTTCGAGAGCGCCGCCGGCTGATCCGGCACGGCGAACTGCCGGAGGTGCTAAAGAATGCACTCCTGGCAGCCGAAGACCGCAACTTTTTCAATCACGGCGGCTTCGATATTCCGCGGCTGATCAAGGCGGTCTGGGCCAACCTCCTCAGCGGCCGCCGCGGGCAGGGCGGCTCGACCCTGACGATGCAGCTATCCCGCAATCTCTGGCTGACACCCGACAAGACATGGCGGCGCAAGCTCACAGAGTTGATGATCGCCCTGATTCTCGAGCGCAAATTGACCAAAGAGCAGATCCTCGAGTATTACGCCAACCAGGCTTACCTGGGCAACCACGATAGCTACGAGATCCATGGATTCGGGGAAGCGGCCTGGAGATACTTTAACCGCGATGTCGGGCAACTCACGCTGACGCAGGCGGCTCTGCTGGCCGGGATGATTCAGCGGCCGAACTATTTCGATCCGGAACGCCACCCGGAGCGCGCTTTAGAGCGGCGCAACCTAATCCTGACCATGATGCTCCGAAACCAGGCGATCACAGAGGAACAGCTTACCCAAGCTATGAAGGCGCCGCTCGATATCAATACCCGAACGTTGGATAGCGGAGATGCGCCATATTTTGTCGATCTGGCGCTGAACCAGGCGAAAGACCTTCCGGCGGCACGCTCCGGAAGCGTCCGGCTTTATACTACGCTCGATCCCGAGTTGCAGTCATATGCCGCCCAGGCCGTGCAAATCGGGATGGAGCGCCTGGACAAGCTGTTGGAGAAGCGAAAGGGAACGAAACCCCCTCCGCCCCAGGTGGCGCTCATCGCTGTAGAAGCTTCGACCGGTAATGTGAAGGCGGCAATCGGCGGGCGAAATTACGGGGAAAGTCAGCTAAATCGAGTTCTCGCCAAACGCCAGCCGGGGTCTGCGTTTAAGCCTTTCGTTTATGCCGCGGCGCTCGAAACACAGCTGAACAAGCGCGGAAAAGTCTTTACCGGTGCAACCTTATTGGCCGACGAGCCGACCACATTCAAGTTTGGCGACGAGATCTACGAACCGGGTAACTTCGGTGCTACCTTCCGCGGACCAGTTCTATTGCGGCGAGCGCTTACCAGCTCATTGAATGTGCCGACAGTGGCCTTGGCGGAAATGGTGGGATACAAGCGCGTTGCTGATCTGGCGCGAAGGGCCGGCTTGACTAATGTCCGGGGAACTCCGGCGGTCGCCCTTGGCGCCTATGAGGCTACACCGCTTGAAATCGCCGGATCGTATACCGTTTTCCCGAACCAGGGTTCGTATGTGCAGCCAACATTTCTCGCGGCGGTCACCTCGGCCGAAGGGGAAGAACGATATCGCCACCAAGTGAAAAAGCACGAAGCTCTTGATCCGCGAATCAACTTCATGATGGTGGACATGATGCAGGATGTGCTCCGCTACGGTACGGGCGGCAGCGTCTGGTCCTATGGCTTTCGCGCTCCGGCAGCGGGAAAAACAGGCACGTCGCGCGACGGATGGTTTGCCGGATTTACATCGGAGTTGGTTTGCGTCGTCTGGATCGGATATGACGACTATCGCGATCTCGACCTGGAGGGCGCAAAATCCGCGTTGCCGGTGTGGGCCGAGTTTATGAAGCGGGCGACGGCCAATGGGGCATATGCGAAGCCATTCCCGGAGGTTCCGCCGGGCTTGGTCACTGTCGATGTGGACACGGAAACAGGCGAGCTGGCCGGCGACGTTTCTGAAAAGAAGCGCACCGAGTACTTCCTGCCCGGATTCGAGCCGAAAGCACAGGCCTCTCTAGAGTCAAAAGAAGCCCTTCGCGTGAAACGCGACGAAGAGCTGCCGGCGCTGATCGAGGCGAAAGCGGCCGTTCCTGGTGCCATCAAGCAGCCGGTTTCGATGCCGAACGGGGGGCAGGTCGGTGTTGCCAATTGGTTCCGGCCGAAGTCCGGCGACGCAATGGTGGCCGCCTCCCCGAAGCTGGCAAGCGGAACCAGGGTGATGGTAACGAACGTCTCCACTGGAAAGAGTGTTGTAGTAACGATTGCAGGCCGGATTCCGCAGGAATCGGGGTACGTCATCAGCCTTGCGCACCGCGCGGCCTCGGAGCTGGAGTTCGTTCGTCTCGGCTCCGCCCAGGTGCGCGTCGAACCGCTTCAGCAATAGACCATACAACCTGCGGGCGGGTGTTGTATCATCGTCCCACTGAGCAGACGCAAGGTTCGGCGAGCGAGGCTTTTATGAACGGCAATGAACTTCGGCGGCGTGATTTTCTGGGAAACTGTATCGCCAAGGGTTTCCTGGTTGCGGGTGTCCCTTTAGGGGCCACCAATTTATTGGCGCTTTGGCAGGCGGGTGAAAAGAACGCTGTTCAACCGACGCCGGCCGAGGTGTTGGGCCCATTCTTCCGGAAGGGCGCGCCTCACACGCCGCGTTTACACAAACCGGGTGATCCCGGATTTCCGCTACGAGTTGTGGGAAAGGTGCTAAATACGCGCGGCGAGAAGATGCCGGGCGCTCGTATCGATATCTGGCACGCTGACCATGCCGGACTATACGATGTCCAAGGGTATCGCTACCGGGCCGGCATCGTCGTCGGGGACGCCGCGGAGTACGCGCTCGACACGATCATGCCCGGGCACTATCCCGACCGTCCTGCGCAGCACATCCACTACATGATTACTGCGCCCGGTCACAAGACATTGGTCACCCAGGCGTACTTCGCAACGGATCCGTTCTTTGAGGGTGACCCCGATAAGAAATACACCAAGCGCAACATGGTAAGCCATCGCGATCTGGTCCGGACAGTAAAGCTCTTCGAGCAGGGGACTCCCCACGCTGAGATAACGTTCGACATCATTCTGGAGAAAGCCTGAGGTGCGGCTGTTCCGCTCGGTGACGTTCATTGTTGCGTGCGTGGCGATCGCGCAATCGCTCCCGGGGGATCGTGCACTTTCCGCGGACGCGCCTGCCGGAATGCTGGCCTTTCTGGAACGGGGAAAGATTCTGGCGGCTTCCTGCAGCGACGGCAAGATCCGCCTGTGGGACGCCCATTCCGGCGCGCTCCGTCAAACTTTGGGAAGCGGAACTCTGGGATCGCCGAGTGCTTTTTTGACCGGTAATAACCAGCTCGCGACAGTCGAGCGGGATGGAAGTGTTCAGATTTGGGATGCGAAAACGATGACCGGTGTGAAATCCGTGCCTGCGATTCTGCCCCGCGCGACGCGCCTGGCGGTTTCCGAGGATGGGTCTCGCATTGCCACGGCACATATGGTCGATCGTCAAAGCGGCGTCAATACGGTTCGCGTTCGGGACGGGTCTGGCAAAGATCTTTTCAGCGTGCCTGCCGGAATCGGGGGCATTTCGCTTCTTGCCTTTTCGCCGGATGGCTCAACGTTGGTGGCTGGGTCCTACGATGCCGACGTGCGCGTGTGGAGCGTGCGGAACGGCGAACTCGTGAAGCTGGTGGAGACGCTGCCTGTCGCGATGTTTGCTGCCTCCTTCTCGCCGGACGGCACGATGATGGCCGCCGCCGGCGTGGATCGCACCGTTTACTTATGGGATGCAAAATCCTGGAAGCTGCTGCGGACGATGGCAGGCCAGCCGGAGATGATCTCGGCTATTGAATTTTCGCCCGATGGAAGGAAGCTGGTCACCGGTGGCTTCAGCGAACTCACCAACCAGCATCCTGTCAAGCTGATTGTCTGGGACGTCCAAAGCGCTCGACAGCTACGGACAATGACGGCCCCGCGCAGAGTGGTTGCCGCCACTTTTTCACCCGATGGCAAGCAGATCGCGTCGTCGTATGGAGATAGGTCGGTAAATGTCTGGCAAGTGCCGGACTGACTGAGCCCGCTGCGGGCACTGGAATCGAAGCCCTTCAGTCCTGCGAGTGTTCCTCTGTCCCGGATTCGTTCTGGGGTTTGACGAAACGGCTTAGAATTACCGGAAAGCCGAACGCAACGACAAAGTAAGCGCAGGTTACCGCAATGGCAAGCAACAGAAGGCCCGAGGTACATGCCATCGCGATCGCCGTCACCAGCCAAACCGTGGCCGCCGTGGTAAGGCCCTGAACCTGTTTCTGCCTCACGAAAATCAGCCCCGCTCCGATAAATCCGATCCCCGTGACAATCTGTGCGGCAACGCGAGACGGGTCAAGTACAACCATGTCTTCCACGAGGACATCTGTGAAGCCGTGTTTTGAAATCAGCATAAATAGGGCGGCGGCCGTTCCGACGATGGTATAGGTACGGAACCCGGCGCTCTTGTTGCGAATCTCTCGCTCGAGGCCGATCGCCGCGGACAGGGCAAAGGCAACGCCAAGCTCTATAAACTGTTGAACGCCCTGCCCGTCGGTGGAGAATAAAATGGGCATCCTTATAGCGTAGCTGGTGAGGCTGGCGTAAGTCGTTGCGATGCCGGGATTCCCCGCTCCCGGTTGAGGTGAAAACCACTATCCAAACGGGTAGTACGGGTTCCGTCGAATTGACTAGGCCGGAATTTCACCGGGCGTGTTAGCGTGAAGGTAGATCGGCATGGATCTCGTCCACGAGTTTGCCATCCGCGCAACAGGGGTCAGCAAAGTCTACCAGAGTGGTGCGGAAAAGCTAAAGGTTCTCGAAGACTTAAGCTTCGGCGTAGCCCGAGGCGAGCGTGTGGCTCTTACCGGAGAGTCGGGATCCGGAAAAACCACGTTGTTATTTCTCCTTGGCGGCCTTGATCGGCCGACGGCGGGGCGAATCGAAGTTGACTCTGTAGACATCACATTGTTAGAGGGAAATGCCCGCGCATTTTTTCGGAATCGAACGCTAGGATTTGTCTGGCAGCAGCCGTCGTTGTTGCCGGAGTTTACTGCAATGGAAAACGTCTCAATGCCACTACGTATACAGGGTACTGACGGTGCCGAAGCCGATCGGATGGCGGAGGAAGCGTTGGACGAGGTCGGATTGCGAGCAAGAGCCGGGCATCGAGCTGGCGAATTGTCAGGCGGGGAGCAGCAGCGTGTTTCCCTCGCCCGGGCGATGGTTGCTCGACCGTCTGTTTTACTGGCGGACGAGCCGACAGGCAATCTCGACCATCGAACCGGTGGGCGGATTATCGACCTTTTGGAAGAATTGCACCGGCGGCGTGGGTTGACCTCGGTGATCGTTACGCACAACCCGGATTTTGCGGCCCGTTGTGACCGGACTCTGGTTCTCGAGAACGGTCATCTGCACGGGCATAAGATAGGGAGTAGGTCCTATGTTTGAGCGCTATACAGAGAAGGCTCGCCGGGTGATTTTTTTCGCCCGCTACGAGGCCAGTCAGTTCGGCAGCCCGTACATCGAGACGGAGCACCTGCTGTTGGGCCTCCTGCGCGAGGATAAAGCGCTGGCGAATCGGTTTTTGCGATCGCACGCCGCAATCGAATCGATCCGTAAACAGATCGAGCAGCAGACTACGATTCGCGAGAAGGTGTCGACGTCTGTCGATTTGCCGCTTTCGCACGAGTGTAAGCGTGTCCTTGCCTACGCTGCGGAAGAGGCGGAGCGATTGGGCCACAAGCACATCGGGACCGAACATCTGTTACTGGGCTTGCTCCGCGAAGAGAAGAGTTTTGCGGCCGAGATTCTTCACGAACGTTCGCTCCGGCTGAGCCAGGTTCGCGAAGAGGTTGCTCGATCGACCAACGAAAAACAGGCCTCCAGCCGTTCGAAGGAATCCTCGCTTCTTGCCGAGTTCAGCCGCGACCTCACTCAGGCTGCGTTGGACGGTTCGCTCGACCCTTTGATCGGG
Source organism: uncultured Solibacteraceae bacterium (assembly GCA_964441675.1). Taxonomy (GTDB): domain Bacteria; phylum Acidobacteriota; class Terriglobia; order Bryobacterales; family Bryobacteraceae; genus JAPKYZ01. Next base: position 9,109 of record CAYTVP010000170.1, read on the forward strand.
CGCGATCATGAACTGGATCGTCTGGTGCAGATTCTATGCCGCCGGACGAAGAATAATCCAGTGTTGATCGGTGAGCCGGGCGTGGGTAAAACCGCGATTGTCGAGGGTTTGGCACAACGGATTGCTGAGGGCGATGTCCCCAGCTTCCTGGCCGATAAGCGTATCCTGGCGCTCGATCTTTCTTTGATCGTGGCTGGGACGAAGTATCGCGGACAGTTTGAAGAGCGGCTGAAAACCATCATGAAAGAGTTGATGGAGAATCAGAACGCCATCATCTTTATAGACGAGTTGCATACGCTGGTCGGTGCGGGTTCCGCGGAAGGTTCGCTGGATGCTGCGA
>CAYTVP010000171.1:0-6149 GCA_964441675.1 uncultured Solibacteraceae bacterium
CTGTTTTCACCGGCGAGGGGACGTTCTGGTTGACGATACGGTCACTTTGAAGGACGACCCCCACGGTTTCCAGGCGGCGGGCGGGCCGCTCGGTATGCGCGGCGAAAAGCGACGGGCAAGGCAAAACAGAGGCCGTAATCCCATAGGGACGCAGCGACTCGGAACCCAAAACGCTCCGCGTGACAAACAAGGCGGACGGCCAGATTGCCAACTCCTGCGTAGTTGGCTCGATCACAGCGTCATGAACGTGATCGATGCCGAGAAACATCCAGGGGACCGGCGGAGCCGCCGCCAGAACGGGATCCAAGTGCGGGCCGCGCCACTCCGGAGTTCCCGCGGCGATAGCCAGGTCGAAGCGCGGTAGATGGCCGTTAGGCTGCAGCGAATTTGCCATCAGTCCCGGACGCCGTTCGGGAGATTGCCACGGCGTCTGAAAGCAATCGGGACTGCGGTCGTACAGTACCCAGTTGAGCGCGGTGTGCGGGTAAAGTCCGGTAAGCAGGTTTCGGATGCCGGTGGCGATCCATTCGTCGCCGGGATTCCACTGTCGCGTCGAACAGCAGAGAATATTGATCGGATTCTTCAGGGGCATCGGGCAGCGCGGCACGGGCGGAGGTGAAATGGGCAGCGGATTTACGTCCTAATGCCCAATCTTAAAACGTAGCTCCACTCTTGTCACGGTGCCACAGGCTTTTCACGGGCCATGTGATTGAACCTGCCTGACCCGATTAGAGGGGGACCGTCAACTCCTGGTTGAGCACAAGAACTTCGCACAGTGGACTCACGGCCTGGTAATTGAGGTACACGCCAACTCTCGATCAGGACCCTCTTGAATCGTTGCATGTACACAGAGACGATGTTCGCCGGGGGGCGCTGCCGTTGAATTCCAGCGAAACTCAAATCCTCCCAATCCAGCGTCTTTGATATCCGGATATACCGGAACTAAATCAGGACGAGCTAATCTAATGCGGGCTTCACCGACCACGCGTTGGTTGACGTAGATGGTTACGCGATCCACGCCTGAATCGGCAAGCGCCCAGCCACGTACCAGGACCTCACCTTCCACTTGCGCATTTGGAACCGGACTGTCCAAGTGGCCCACTAGCCGAGCACCGCTCTTGGCAGCCAGTGCCGGGAGTCTGATGTGAAAGGGTGATGGTGTCACCGGTACGTCCACCGCGGCAAACTCCAGACCTGCTGTGCGCGCAGCCTTCCACTGAGCGATCTGGTTTGCGCTCTCCTGCCAGTTTGGGTTGGGTACTGGCGCAATACGATAATTTCGATAAAGTCCGTACCCAAACAGTAGAAAAGCGGCAGCAAAATATACCATCCGCGATTCGCGTTCCTTCACGTGACTCGCCGCAACAAATACGAGAAACACAAATAAACAACCGCTCAAGTAAAAATACCTGGTATTGCCAACCTCAAATCGAAGGAAACTCATTCCGCGGCTGGAAAGGGCCAGATAAATCGATACAGCCATCAATCCCGAGCAAACCAGACCTAGAACTCCTGAAGCATGGCCGCGTCGCCAAAATTTGATCAACAACATTACCAGGGCAATGCATGCGGCGAATACGGATGCCGACACAACTCCAGCAGAAAAATTCTGCGCAACATCGTAGCCCATGATATTCATCACAATTCCTCGATACAGCACTGCCAACCCGGTCGCTATTATCGTTTGCGCGATGCTCACTTCGGGTACGGACCGCAACGCCATCACATGCAACGCCGATCCGACTTGAAGCGCGATACCAAGGGTAAAGCTGTAGAGAACCGGTTCCGCTCCATCCCGATGTCGGATGATTCTCCAAATGACGATGGGCACCAGGATGACTGCCTGAGGACAGCTTAGGACCACCAACAGTACTGAAGCGGCTGCACAAGCAGCCGAGAGGGAATACGGCTTTAGTTGCCAAGGGTAGATAACAAGTAGCAAAGCCGCGATTGACAGATACCACTGTAAATTCGCAACGTTCCCCACCAGTTCGTCGGAGTTGACCGCCACGGCACATAGCCAGGCCACAGCGGCCCGAGCTAGATCGGGAGCCAAAAGATAACGAAATCCTGGAAGAACAAAAGCCGACAGGCACAATGCCGAAATCGTAATTGACGAGTAAATATACAGATACGGCGCCACTCCCGGAGAAGCCGGGGACGATAAGTAGGCGATTAGTCGTGGCACAACCAAAAAATATTCCATGTACGGCCGGAAAAGAAGAATCGGCCGCGCATGTACTAACTGATCCGTAAAGAAGACCGTGCCATCCTCTGCCCAAAATTGGGGATCGGTGAAGAAATCTGGGCGCCGGAAAACGAGTGATACGAAAATGACGAGGAACGTCACCCAGAACAGTTTCATAACCGGAATCTGACTATTTGGCTCCGGTACAACCTCCGCGATTGACTCAACGGCGACCCTATCAATGCCGATTCCGGATGATGTGCGGTGTTTGGCCATCGTAGATCAGTAGCGCCCTACGATAGAAATCTACTTCACCCCGACTAGAAGCATCTGTCCGCCGAGAACACGCCACGCCGGGGAGAAATTCAGATACATCGAAACAAGCCATGGCGCGGTCGGCAATCCGCCCTTCGATGTGTACGGCAGAAACCGAGCGACAGTACGCTCCATCACAAAGCCCGCGGCCGTCATGCCCTCGGCCATTCCGAGGTGAGTAAAGATCAGCCGGTGATCGAAGAAATCGAAATACTCTCGCGCGCAATGCGCAAAATTGGGTTGCATGATGACAAAGCGGCCACCCTTGCGAAGAACACGATGCACTTCCTCGAAACTCGCGGCGACATCCTCGCGACTCGGGAAATGCTCGTACACATTGCTGGCGAAAACGGTGTCGACTGAGCTGGAGGCAACGGACGGCATGTCGGCGCCACTGCACTGTACGATCCGCACCTCCGGCGCTGCCCAGCGGCGTAGATTCTCGTCGTTAATATCGACAGCAATTTTCTCTCGCGACGTCACATTGTTGATGAAGTGGCAATACCCCGCGCCGAGATCCAGCGTAACGCCGTCGGGTGGAACATACTGCTGCAAAAAACGGGCGATTGGTTTCCAGAAAGATCGTTGCCGGCTTAACTCTTCTTCGGAAAAGCGATTTCGATAGAGCTGCGTTTCAATCATCAATTAACTAGCGCTCGGCATAAACATCGGCCGTAGGGATTTCTCCTCCGCCCGAAGCCATTCGAAGATATCTGTTAGTGTTTGTTGGGCGCCGCGCTTTGGCATCCAGCCTCGAATGGCGGTCATGCGCCGCGAATCGGATAGATAAATGCGAACATCCGCTGTTCGCGTCTCGGTGACAGAGCTGATTGGCACACGATTGCCGGTTATTTCCTGACAAATCCCGGTCGTTTCCAAAAGTGACAAGCTATGTTTCAGCCCGCCCCCGGCATTGAAACGGGTTCCGGCGTATTGATCGAAGTTCCGTACCTGATCGACGACCAGATCACAAAAATCGTCTACGTGCAGGAAATCCCGCACCTGCTTTCCTGTTCCGCCGAAGCCGATGTACGAGAGAGGTTTCCGAAAGTAATGCGCCGCCATCCACAAAGCAATCACTCCCTGATCGGAACGGGCGAATTGTCCGGGTCCGGTGAGCACCCCGAAACGATTGATGATGAACTTCAATCCGTATGCGGCGGCGTATTCCTCCACCATGTGCTCCGCGCATAGTTTGGTCATGCCGTAGAGAGAGCGCGCGCCGTCCAGTGGAAATTCCTCGGAAACCCCAGCTTCTGAAATCCCGTTTTCCGGCGCTGACGCTTTCAGTACAAAGCGGGAATCTTCTTCCTCAAACGGAAGCTGGTTCAGGGGCTCGAAGGGATAAACTCTGCTCGTCGATAGAAACAGGAAATCCGCCCTCGCCTGCCGGGCCGATTCCAGGCAGTTTAAGCAGCCGACCAGATTCGTGCGGATCAGGTACTCCGGGGATCCGTTGTATCCCGCCTGGGCGGATGGCTCCGCCGAGCATTCAATGATCAAGCCCGGCCTGGCGCACGCAGACGTGATGTCGTCCGCAATTCGGATGTCGCCGTGAACAAAGCGAACGCCGCCTGATTCCAGGCGTCGAACATTGAGTTCGGCACCGCGCCGGTGCAAATTGTCCAGCGCTACGACTTCACTATCCGGAAGCGCGGCCTTGAGGGCGAGGCATAGCGCGGATCCCGCAAATCCGGCCCCGCCTGTGACCAGTATGGCTTCATACATTGGCTTTTACTGGGTTGACGTCGCTAGCCGGCTTGTTAGCGAAATTCTTCCGATGATAATCGCCGCGGGACAACAGCTTTTCCAGCCAGAGGTAGAGCACGATGAATAAGTACCGGCTGCCCATTTCGCGAATCTTCAGCTTGGATATGCCCGTTTTCCGGTTGGTCCACCGGATGGGCAGAACGCCGATCGAGTATCCTCGAACCACCGCCTTCAATGGCAGCTCCACTGTGAGATTGAAGTGGGCCGAAATGATCGGCTGCATCCCGGCGATCACTTCGCGGCGATAGAGTTTGAACGCATTCGTGAAATCGTTAAACTTGGCCGCAAAGAGAAACTTGATAAACCAATTGGCCAGCCTGTTTAATACCAGCTTGTGGGCCGGATAGTCGATCACCTTGCCGCCGCGAATGAAGCGCGATCCAAAGACGCAATCGTAGCCTTCGGAAAGCTTGCGGTAGCAGGCAACCAGGTCTTTCGGGTGGTCCGATCCATCGGCCATGACAATGGCGATGGCATCTCCTGATGCCGCGTCCAGGCCACATCTTATGGCGAATCCGAACCCGTGGCGGCCAGTGTTCCGGACAAGATGCACTTCCGGGGCGGCGCCGGCGAATGCGAGTACACGCTCGCGCGTAGTGTCGGTACTTCCGTCGTCAACTAGAAGAATTTCGAACGGTATTTGCTCACGGCGTAAGATGTCGGCAACATCGCCCAGCGTTTCTTCGACGCAACCCTCCTCGTTCCGGGCTGGAATCACAACAGATAATTTCATTTACGCGCTCCGCGAGTTGGCTAGGGCGGCCTTTGTTGCGTAAGTCTCCACGATCTCCTCCAGGATTTTGGGGAGCGAATGGTTAAGCTTCCATTTCGGGAAATGATCCCGAATTTTCGTCAAATCTGAGATGTAGCATATATGATCGCCAATCCGGTTTTTCTCGTCATAGCGATACTCCAGGCGGAATCCGAGCTGGGCCAGCGCGTCTACTGTTTCGAGAATGGAAATGCTATTGCTGCGCCCGCCGCCCAAATTGTAAACTTCGCCATTGCGCGGATGCTCGTAGAACTGGAGAAATAGATCGACCACATCGGCCGAGTGGATCTGATCCCTGACCTGCTTTCCCTGGTAGCCGAAGATCGTGTACGGGTGGCCGGTAACGGCGCACATCACGATGTAGTTCAGATAGCCATGAAGCTCCACCGCGGCATGTTGTGGGCCGGTGAGGCAGCCTCCTCGAAAAATCCCGACAGGCATGTCGAAGTAGCGGCCGAACTCCTGACACATGACATCGGCGCTCAGCTTGGATGCGCCGAAGACGGAGTGCAGGCACTGGTCAATCGAAAACGTCTCCGAAATCCCGTCGCGGCCATCCGCGTAGTCGTATCGCTTGTCGAGTTCCTTCAGCGGTACGTGATTCGGTCCGTCGCCGTACACCTTGTTCGTCGAGGTGAAGCAGAACGGCGAATCGCGGCAGAAATCGCGCGCCGCCACCAGCAGATTCAGTGTTCCTACCGCGTTTACGTCGAAATCTTCGTAAGGAATCGAAGCAGCGCGATCGTGGGAAGGCTGCGCGGCGGTATGGACGATCAAATTCGGCCGCTCCTTCTCCATCAGGTCGCGTACGGCGGCCCGGTCGCGAATGTCGAGCGGTTCGTGGCGATATCCGGTGATGCTGCCGACAAGATCCTTCACCACGGGTGAGGTGGTTCCCTGCGGGCCGAAAAACCAGGCCCTCATGTCGTTATCGACGCCGACAACATTCCAGCCCCGGCCGGCCAGGATCCGGACACATTCCGATCCGATCAGCCCCCCCGAGCCTGTGACTAATGCTTTCATTCGCTATTGGCCTTCCGCTCTAATCTCCGCTCTTTACCTCGCCGGCAAGTGTAGTGCGGCCCGCATAAGCATCCGCCACCT
>CAYTVP010000171.1:6159-7035 GCA_964441675.1 uncultured Solibacteraceae bacterium
GCCACCTCATAAATGTTTCCATCGGCAAGGATTTGCCCGTGGTCAATCCAGATGGCGCGATCGCAGAATTTCTCCACCATGATAGCCGCATGGGAGACAAACAGCAGTGTCTTACCCTGCTTCTTAAACTGCATGATGCGATCAAAGCACTTGGCCTGAAAGTTCTGGTCGCCGACGCCAAGAACCTCGTCGATTACAAGGATGTCCGGGTCCATGTGAATGGCCACCGAGAACGCCAAGCGCATAATCATGCCGGACGAATAAGTCCGCAGGGGCTCATGAATAAAATCGCCGATGCCGGAAAACTCAACAATCGACTCGTAGAGTTCTTTCGTGCGCGATCGCGAAATTCCGAGCAAGGACGCATTGAGGCTAAGGTTCTCCTGTCCCGTCAGCTCAGGATGAAATCCCGATCCCAATTCGAGCAGCGGCGCCACGCGGCCTTTTACCGTAACCCGCCCCTTATCCGGTAGCGAAATTCCGGTTACCAGGCCGAGAAGCGTGCTCTTCCCCGCTCCATTTCCGCCTACGACCCCGACGGTTTCGCCCCGGCGGACCCGGAAGTTAATGCCGCGAAGAGCCCAAAACCGGTCGTCGTCGGATCCTCGGCCAAACAATCGCATAATATGCGCGCCGAGCAGCGCACTCCCCGCCCTCGATCGCGGGAAGCTCTTTGAGACGTCCGCAAACTCAATTGCAATCGCAGCAGGCTGACTCATAGATGATCGTAGACCCGCTTCTTCACAGTTCGAAAAATTAACAGGCCGACGGCGAAAACGACAAAGGAACAAATGACCAGGTTCGTAAGCAGCGACGCGGCCGGCGCGCGACCCTCTACCAGAATATTCCGGAAAGCGAAAATCAGGGCCGCGAGTG
>CAYTVP010000171.1:7045-9417 GCA_964441675.1 uncultured Solibacteraceae bacterium
TGAACTGGTAAATACCGTGATGTTGCGCAGGAATAATCGCGAAATCGTAAACGACCGGAACAAGCCAGAACAAGACGGTGTTGGCGGATTCCACAAGGTATCGGAGATCGCGGACGTAGACGTTCAAGCCCGCTGTTGCCAGCGACAACCCGCTGACGAAGATCACCTCAAAGACGAATAAGACCGGTAGCAGCAACCAGTAAATGGTGACCGGCTTTCCAGTAATTAAGACAAAGAATAGAAGGAGGAGGACCTGAATTCCGATATGTATGCAGGTTGCCAGAACGCCGGCAATCGGGAATATCTCCCGGGGAACAGGAACCCGTTTCACGAGGCCCGCGTTATCGGTTAGCGAGGTGGTTCCGATTATCCAGCCCAGCGAGAAAAGATTGTAGGGCACCAGTCCACAGAGAAGAAAAACGCCGAAGTCGGGCCGCGCCGGGTTGGGCAGAATCTTGACGAAAACAAAATAAAGAACGCCCATCATGACCAGCGGATTCACCACCGACCAGAGCACGCCTAGCGACATGCTTCGGTAGCGGACCCGGAAGTCCTTCAAGATCAAATTTTCGAGTAGAAACCGGTAATCGCCACCCCAGCGTGGATGCGAATCACTGGTTGGGGTAGGGATTGTAATGCTGGACAAAAAAGCTTGATCCTCCCGGCCGTCGCGCAGCCCCCGGAAGTCCGATTCTAGCGCGGCTGTCTTTCGGTCAGCAACCGGAGGAGTATGAATGTAGAGTTCCCTCCGGCGCTGCCCAGTGGCCGGAATGCCTGCGTCTCTGTAGAATGAAGAACAGTACGCCACGATCGGGCGGTTAGCTCAGTTGGTTAGAGCGCCTGCCTTACAAGCAGGAAGTCCGGGGTTCGAGTCCCTGACCGCCCACCATTTCACAACCGTTGCGCCAATTGACAAGTGGGATATGAGTGGCTACATTGGTAAGGTTTGGCTGTTAGTTCAGCTTCCGTGCTACCACCGCGCGCAGTAGCGTGGTCCGGCCGGGGCCGGCCCCGAGGCTCTATCGGTTTCGCCGATTTAGAGCATGGGCTGATCTGAAAAGTCACTTATGTGCGCCGGTTGTGCAGATGGCGTATCTTCGGTTTGGTTTGGTCAGCTGTTCAACGAAAGTTGGCTGCTGTCGATTTTAATTCCGCTAGTTTAATTACGATTTCTTAAGAAAATCGACTGCTTGGCGGAATCGGTCTATGTCCGGCGTGGATGCCCCAAAACATCCGAAGTTGGGCAACTTTAGTAAGTTTTCGTACTGATTACGGAGAGGAATTCGTGCCGACGTTTAATCAACTGGTGCGCAAGGGCCGCCGGCCGACCAATTACAAAACGGCCAGCCCGGCGCTACAGGCTTGCCCGCAGCGTCGCGGGGTGTGTACCCGCGTCTACACTACAACTCCCAAGAAGCCGAATTCGGCGTTGCGGAAGGTGGCGCGCGTGCGGCTATCCAACGGCATTGAGGTGACTACTTATATTCCGGGTGTCGGCCATAACCTCCAGGAGCACTCGATCGTGCTGATCCGCGGTGGCCGCGTGAAGGATCTTCCGGGTGTGCGTTATCACATTGTTCGCGGCACGCTCGATACGGCGGGTGTTGCCAATCGCAAACAGGGCCGGTCGAAGTATGGGGCCAAGAGGCCGAAGAGCTAGAAGGAAATTCCATGGCACGACGACGCAGAGCCGAAGCTCGGGAAGTTTCTCCCGATCCGCAGTACGGATCGATGCTGGCGGAGAAATTTATCAATTCCATGATGTGGGACGGCAAGAAGAATACGTCTCAGCGAATTTTCTATCGCGCGATGACTCTGCTTGAGGGTCGCGCCGGTGACGATCCGCTGAAGGTATTCAAGAAGGCTGTCGAGAACTGCAAGCCGATGCTTGAAGTGAAGACGCGCCGCGTGGGCGGCGCCAACTATCAAGTGCCGGTGGAGGTTCCCCAGCGGCGCCGGGAATCTTTGGCTATCCGCTGGATTTTGGTCAATGCGCGGTCGCGGCCGGAAAAGGGTATGCCGGACCGGTTGGCTAACGAGTTGAATGACGCCGCCAATCTGAAGGGTGGCGCTGTGAAGAAGAAGGATGATGTCCATCGGATGGCCGAGGCCAATAAGGCGTTTGCCAATTACCGCTGGTAGGGTTGGGCAGATTTTTTGGGTAACGGGTAGTTAGGAAGCATATGGCACGTACGGTCCCCCTCGAGCGAATGCGCAACATCGGCATCATGGCGCACATTGATGCCGGTAAAACAACCACAACCGAGCGGATTCTCTATTACACCGGCCGCACTCACAAGATCGGTGAAGTGCACGAGGGAACCGCCACTATGGACTGGATGGCGCAGGAGCAGGAGCGCGGTATTACGATT
>CAYTVP010000172.1:0-9383 GCA_964441675.1 uncultured Solibacteraceae bacterium
CGGCAGGGGCGTTGCTCTCGAGGCGTGAAGCCATGTTCACGGTATCGCCAATGGCCGTATAGTCGAATCTTCGTGGCGACCCGACGTATCCGACGGTTACTAGGCCTGTGTTGATGCCGATGCCGATGTCGAGAGCTGCCGCGCCTATTCCTGATCCGTACTGTCCTTTCAGGGAAACCATTCTTTTCTGCATGGCTACTGCCGTCCGAACTGCGTTGATCGCATCATCCGGACTCGCATATGGCGCCCCGAACAGCGCCATCAGTCCGTCGCCGATGTACTTGTCCAGCGTGCCGCCGTGCTCGAAAATGATCTCGGTCATTTCGCCGAAGTAGTCGTTGAGAACACCGACAACTTCCTCCGGCTCCATGCGAGCGGACATCCGGGTGAAGCCTCGGACGTCAGCAAAGAGCACCGTGGCAACCTGGTTGGCGCCACCCAGAAGCAGTTTCTCAGGGTTCCTGAGCAGGTCCTCAACAACGTGTGCCGGCAGAAACCTCGAATATGCGTTGCGAACTTCAGCTTCGCGCGCTTGGCGTTTCAGCGCGTGGACATTTTCAAGCGCAATTGCAGCCTGTGCTGCGACTGCGTTCACCATATCGAGATCTTCCAGGCTGAACGCAGCCACGTTTTCCTGATCGAGGTAGATGAGTCCCTGCACTTTTTCCCTGACGAGGAGCGGCGCACAAATGACGGAACGGATTTGCTGCAGGACAACGCTGTGTCCCTGTGCAAGCGCGGGATCCGCCGATGCGTTAGTGCTCAGCAACGTAACCCGCTCGTTTATCACCTTGCTGGTGACGGTGCGACTGACGGTCCGAACAGTTATAGCGGAGCTGCCTGTTCCCTCGTAGGCAATCCTCAACCCGGCACCGGCTTCAACTTCCAGAATTAGCACACGATCGGCCGCGCAGATTTCGAAGAGCAGTGCACTAACTTGCCGATAAACCTCATCAAGCGAGATCGCTCCTTTGAGAGTCTTGCCCAACTCGTACATGAGTGTGAGAATTCGAGCTTTCCTGCGCAGTCCGTCCAGTTCCTTTTCCGCACCCGAAATATCAGCGGCGCTAGCCACAGGGGAGCTAACCGGCGAAGCCGCATCCTCGATCCGGCGGACGAGCATTGCGTCCTGGGCTGTATCGTGTTCTGCGAACTGAACCTGTGAAGGATCCGCGCCATCTTCAAATACCAGCCTGGAGCGGCCGACCTGGATGACGTCACCGTTGGCAAGGACTTTTTCGCTCACCCGCTGGCCATTCACATACAACCCGTTGCCACTGTTCAGATCGCAGATCGTGCTGACGCCTGAGTGGCGTGTGATGCAGGCGTGCCGCCGCGAAGCACGGCCGTCCTCGAGAACCAGACCGGCATCTGCTGCTCTGCCCATGACCAATTCCTTCATGTCCAGTTCAAAAATGCTCTTTCTACCCTGAGCGTCTTCGATCAACAACCTAGGCATAACTCTCCTCAGAATCGCGGCATGCTGCGGGGGGCTCGTTGCAACGACAATAATATCTATCCAGGAGTGCGACATTGACATCTCAGCCGGGGCAAGGTCTCCAGTATCTAATGCAGAGTGGTAACAGGCTTGGGCCGTACGAACTAATCTCACCCCTGGGAGCAGGTGGGATGGGAGAGGTGTGGAAGGCGCGGGACACGCGGCTCGACCGCTTCGTCGCGATCAAGGTCTCCAAGGAAGCTTTCAATGACCGATTCGTGCAGGAAGCACGCACGATTGCCAAACTCGATCATCCACACATCTGCAGGCTCTATGACGTCGGCGAAAATTACCTTGTCATGGAACTGCTGGACGGCAAACCTCTCTCAGGACCCCTGCCGCTCCGGGCTGCACTTACGTACGGAATCGAGATCTGTGGCGCGCTGTTTGAAGCGCATCAGGCGGGTATCATTCACCGGGATCTCAAGCCAGCCAACATCCTCGTCACAAAAAACGGAATCGTGCTGCTCGATTTCGGGCTGGCAAAGGTGGACAGTCTACTTGGAGCGGGCGCAAGCGACGAGACGATCATCGAAGACACACGGCCCGGTCAGATCCTCGGAACCCTCAACTACATGTCCCCGGAACAACTTCAGGGGAACACCACTGACGCACGGAGCGATATTTTCAGCCTTGGTCTGGTGATCTATGAAATGCTCACTGGCAAGCGCGCGGTGTCTGCGAAGGATCCGGCGAGCGCGATATCCCAAATCATACTTGGGAGTGCGCCTCAGGTGGATACCGCTTTGTTGCAACTCCCGGCAGCGCTGGGAGTGGTGGTGCACCGATGTCTGGAGAAGAAGCCGGAAGACCGCTGGCAGTCGACGCGTGACATGCAATGGGTTCTCGAGGAGATTCGGTCGGCGCAGGAGACGCCTGCGGGCGCGGAGTTGGCCAGGCCGGGAAAGGCGTCCTGGAGGATCCCTCGTGCCGCAGCAATCTCGCTGGCCCTTTTGGTGTTACTAGGCGGCGCTGGGCTGTGGTGGCGGCTGAAGACGCGGCTCCCTGATATTCCCGAATGGCGGGTGCGCCCCTTGACAGCATACGCAGGCCTCGAATCCATGCCGGCGCTTTCTCCGGATGGAAAACTGGTCGCGTTCGTGTGGAACGGCGACGAACGAAAGAATTTCGATATTTACGTCAAGCCGATTGGCGACGAGACACTCCCATTAAGAATCACGAATAACGCCGCCGACGATACCTCACCGTGCTGGTCTCCCGGCGGGGATAGATTGGCATTCTTACGCAAGACAGGCGATGGGGTGAACGTCATGATCGCTTCCTCGCATGGCGGGGGAGAACGCGTAATCACATCGCTCGCTGCGAGCAGGGACACCGACATGGAAAGCAAACTATCCTGGTCACCGGACGGACGATTTCTTGCTGTGGCGAGTGGACCCATTCTGCGGGTGAACGTCGAAACGCGAGAGGTGAAAGAACTGACCGGGAAGGTCCCCGCCTCGCAATACGATTCGATGCCCACATATGCTCCGGACGGATCAGCGCTGGCGTTCGCCCGCGGTCCATATGCAGCGAGCCGGCGTTTGCATCTGCAGAAGCTCGACCGCAACGGTGAACCCAGTGGAGAGCCCACTCCGTTGAGCAGTGTTTCTCAGGGTCTCGTAGGTCTTACCTGGTGGCCCGAACGCAAAGGTCTCATCACATCCATCGGTCACCCGGACAGTTTCCTTGAAGCCGTCTGGATGCCGCTGTCAGGCGGGGAGCCACACTACCTCCCACTGGACGGTACCGCGGTGTGGTACCCGGACTACAACCAGCTTCAGCACCGCCTTGTCTACCAGCGCCGGTGGCTCGATCTGAATATTGTTCGAGGATCGGTTCGAACACCGGACAAAACACCCGAGCCCGTTGTTGCATCGACCCACATTGATTTGGCCATTGACGTTTCGCCCGACGGCGAACACATTGTTTTTGCATCCTCCCGAACCGGAACCATGGCCATCTGGCGAGCCGACCGCAGCGGCGCGGAGCAGATCCTGCTCGCCTCTCTTCCCAACGAGCCGCTCGGCAGTCCGCGATGGACACCCGACGGGAAATCCATCATCTTCGATGGAGGCCGCATTGGTACGAGCGCATTGTATACGGTCTCAGCCGAGGGCGGAATTCCGACAAAGATGCCTGGTGACGGCCAGTTCGTCCGGCCGGCAGTCTCGCCGGATGGCAAGTGGGTGTATTACACCAACTCGTCCACGGGCCGGCGTGAGCTGTATAAAATGCCGTTCGGCGGCGGACCACAGACCCAGCTGACTCACGAGGGCGGAACCGACGCCATATCCTCTGTGGATGGGGCAACGGTGTTCTATTATCGCGATGGCGAAGTCCGTCGTATTGCCGCGGCTGGCGGCCCGGAATCAACCATTACCAAAGATGTCAAACGCGGTCAGTGGACATTGTCGGGCAACAAAGTCTATGTCGTTCGCGCTCGCGACGATCGGTCTGTCGTAGTTGAGATGGGGGCAGATGGTCAAAACGAGAAGGTCGTTTACACGGCTCCGTTCCGCCTGGAGGATACCTGGACCGTATCCGCGATTGGCGTCTCTTCCCGTACAGGTGACATCTTCCTCCAGCAGCAGGCTCGATTGGAGAGTGATCTGATGATCGTGGAGAACTTCCACTAGTTCTCGTTACCCCCGGCGGTTGATGACGTTGTCGGAAGAAAGGCCGATCACGTGAGCCCCGCTGGATCTGCGGATACCTCTCTGCCCTCTCCCCGACCGCTTACTGCTAAACGCCGGCTTGCTGAAACACCGCTTCACATTTCGTCTTGATCTCTTTGGCTAGCTCGAAGGGATCGGCGTCCTGGAACTTCGGCAGGAACAGCTCCACGGAAATCGGTCCCGAATAACCTCGGTCCGCGAGTTTGCGCAGGATCCTGGCCAAGGGTGCTACACCATCGCCGGGAACTACTCGCGATCGCGAATCGAGTAACTCGCGGGGCAGGTCCTGCGTGTCATTCAGGTGAGCGTGAATGATCTCCCCTGGCTGGATTAAGTCCATGTCTTCGAACTTACTCGGGCCCGACCAGAAGTGATAACAGTCGAAGAGTATCCCGAAGTTGGGATGCGCAGCCTCGCGGCGAAGCCGGAGGGCCGTCGGCAGCGAGGCAAGAAACGTGGAATTGCGTACGAACTCGGCGGCGATTTTCAACTGAAACTGGCCCGCGACGTCAGCGGCTTGGCGAATATTGTCCAGGCACCGAACATAATCGTCCGGTACGAACTTCGCAGCGGTGGCGCACGGCGAATAGATCAATGGCGCGCCAAGCTCGGCAAACTGCTCGCAGCGTTTCTTCAGCGTATCCAGGTTTTTCAAAAAGTTTGGATTGGGCTCCCAGAGGCCTGTCACGCTGACCGCGCCGGAAACGATCTTGAGGCCATTGTCCGTCAGTATCCGTTTCGCTCCGGCCAGCGAATCCGTCTTCACGTATTCGTCGAGCAATCCGGCGGAGGGCTCGACTTCGCGGATGCCTGCCTTCGCCCAGCCTTCGAGAGATTTCCGATACCCGGCGTTGGCGGACGTGAACTGGTGTATGCTGAGCGTCATTTTGCGTGTGGCTGCGCCGGCGCGTTCAGCTGCCAGCACAAGGGGCACCTGGAGAACGGTTCGGCGTAGAAGCATCACGAATCACAATACCGCTTTCACTACGGGCCTGCGCGATGCGCGCCGGGAACCTAGGGTTTCATACGTTCGAAAGCGACCACGTCTTTATTCTGCCAGGTGGCCAGGATGCTGCCGGCGTCCACCGGAACGGCCGAGATGTTGCTGCCAAACTTGTCGAACGTGATGGGTTTCGGGCCGGATAACAGCATCAGGCCGCGCTGTCCCATCCAGAACACGGCGCGCGGCGCGGCCACAAGCAGGGGTAATTTTCCAGGGCCGACAAGGGTTTCCGCCGGAGAATCCTCGGCGCATAGATAGATGTTGTTGCCGCGGCGATAAGCCGCCATGGCCTTGCCCGCGGCATCGAGCGACAGCGACGGTCCCTCTACCGGACAGGCTCCGGGCGACCAGCTCTCGGTACCGAATCGGCGCGGCTCGGACCACGTCTTTCCCGAATCGGTGGACCGTGTCCAATACGGGTCGCGCGCTCCGTTCCCGGAATTCCGGAAGGCAACGGTGATCGCGCCCTTGGGATGGATGACGATCGATGGGGGCGTGCATTCCGAGACGCTGCCTGGCGGCCCGAGCGTGATGGCGGCGGGGGCGGACCAGCTGGTTCCCCCGTCCCGCGAAACCGCGACGAAAAGCTGGGCCTTGCCGGAGGTGCCACCGGCCCACACGGCGGCCATGCTTCCGGCGCCGGCAGCCACATCGTAATATCCGTCCTTTGCCGCTCCCGGCTCGTTGCTGACCCGGACCGCCTTCGACCAGGTCTTCCCGTCCTTCGATGTCCAGGCAAACAGGTCGTTGCCGACAACGGCGGTGACGGCCAGCCCGGTTGTCGCGACGGCCGCGCGGGGGCCGCGCTGATCGCCGGTGACGGGTGCGCCCACGGACTCAAGATGCGCCGGCTCGCCGAAGCTGCGGCCCCCATCCGCCGAAGTGCGAACGAACACCGAGTTTTCCTCCACATAGGCGAGCAGCGCACGATTTCCTTCGGCTGCTACGTGTGGGGCCGTCTGTGCGGCAAGCGCTAGAAAGCAAAGTAGCGTCATCGTACACTACCAGTATGTGCATCAAAGCCTTCACGATGCCGTTTCTCGCTCTAGGCACGATACTGGCCGCGGATGTATCGATCATCGACCAGATTGTCGCCAAGGTGAACGGCGAGATCATTACAAGTAGTGAGCTATCCCGCCAGAAGAACACGATCGAGGCCGATTTGCGGCAGCGCGGCGCCAAGGATGCCCAGATTGCCGAAGCATTGAAGGAACGCGAGAAGGATATTCTCCGCGAGAAGATCGACCAAATGCTGCTGGTGCAAAAAGGCAAGGAAATGAACGCCAACGTCGACCAGCAGTTTTCGAAGTATCAGGCCGAGATGATGAAGCAGCTGAAGCTCGCCGACACCGAGGAGTTTGCCCGGAAAGTCCGGGAGGAGACAGGCACTCCTTACGAAGACTGGCGCAACGACATTAAGAACAACATGCTGACGCAGCGGGTCATCGGGCAGGAAGTACAGAGCAAAATCAACGTGCCCACGGCCGATGTCCAGAAGTATTACGAAGAGCACAAAAGCGAGTTCATCCGCGAAGAGCGCGTGTTTCTTCAGGAGATTCTCCTCAAGACCGACGGGAAGAACGAGGCGGCTGTGGAGAAGAAGGCAAAGGATCTGGCGGCGAGGGCCAAAAAGGGCGAGCGTTTTGCTGAGATGGCGCGCGACAATTCCGATGCGGAATCGGCACAGCAGGGAGGCGACGTCGGCAGCTATAAAAAAGGAGAACTGGACCCAACGCTCGAAAAGATGGTGTTTGAGGGCGGCAAGAACTTTGTTACAGATCCGCCGCTGAAGCGCCCCAACGGGTTCCTGATCCTCAAAGTGGCGGAAGTGCACGCGGAGGGGCAGGCGCCATTTGAAATGGTAGAAAACGAAATCCGCGAAAAGCTGTACATGCCGAAGATGGCGCCGGCGGTTCGCGACTACCTGACTAAGCTGCGGCAGGAGGCGTTTCTCGAGCTTCGCGACGGGTACGTCGATACAGGCGCGGCGCCGGGCAAAGATACCAGTTGGACCGATCCGGCCCAATTGAAGCCGGAAACCGTATCCAAGGAAGAACTGGCGAACGAAAAGCGGCGAAAGCGTTTTCTGGGGATTCCTTACGGTAAGGCCGAGTCGATCGCCGAAAAAGAGGGCGAGAAAGAACCGGAAAAAGGCACTTCGATTTCGAAGGAACTTCAGGCCAAGTAATTTGAAATCGCCTTACGTGAAAGAGCTTACTCCGGACCAGGAGATTACCGGAGTATTTCTGGTTCAGTTTAAAGAAGTGCGCCAGAAACGATCCGGCGACCCGTATTTGGTCATGAATCTGATTGATCGTACGGGTGAGCTGGATGCCAAGATGTGGGACAACGCGGCGCCGGTGGCAGACACCTTCGATCGCGACGACTTTGTTCAGGTGCGGGGGCTGGTGCAGACTCTGCAGAACCGTCCGCAGCTGACGGTATACCGGCTGGAGCGTATTTCCGATCGGGAAGTAGATCTTGCGGATTTTCTGCCGTCGTCCCGCCGGAATCCCAAAGAGATGTTCGCCGAGCTGGCCCGCGCGGTTGCCGAAATCGGCAATCCGCACCTGAGAGCCTTGCTGGCTGCGTTTTTTGCCGACGAGGAGATCGCCCGGCTCTACCGGCAGGCGCCGGCAGCCAAGAGCGTCCATCACGCCTATATCGGCGGACTACTGGAACACGTCCTCTCCATGGTGTCGGTGGCGCGCGCGGTCGCGCCTCTGTATTCAAACATCGATCTGGACTTGCTGCTGGCCGGTGTAATTTTGCACGACGTGGGGAAGATCCGGGAACTCAGCTTCGACCGCACGTTCCGCTACAGCACAGAAGGGCAGCTGATCGGACATATCCCGATTGCGCTGCGCATGATCGGCGAGAAAATTCGAGCAGTGCCGGGATTTCCGCCGAAGTTGCGCATGCTATTGGAGCACATGATTCTCAGCCATCATGGCGCGCTCGAGTACGGATCGCCCCGGGTTCCGCTGTTTCCCGAGGCGATGCTGCTGCACTTAATCGACAACCTGGATTCCAAGATGGAAGCCGTGCGGCGATCTACTGAATCGGACAATCGCGTAGAGGGCGAATGGACGGGTTATATCCAATCGCTCGACCGGTCTTTATTAAAGAAAGACCTTTTTCTGAGCGTGCTCCCCACCGAAGAGGCGCGCGCCGGTGCTACGCCTCGGTTGCCGGATGGTGCTGCACAGCCGGCGACGGACTTTGGGGAACAGCTCGCCAAAATTTGGGGCGAAAAGCAGTAAAAACACCGGGTACGGATCTTTCGGAAACTGCTAAGATTCATTACAAGGGGAGTTTTTATGAGGAATACACGCTTACTATTTGCAGTATTAGTGTGTTTGGTCTCAGCCGCATTAACGGGCTCCGCCCAAACTATCACAGGTGCTTTCACAGGTACGGTAACCGATGCTTCCGGCTCGGTGATACCAGCCGTAAAGGTGACGGCCACGAATACCGGTACCAACTTAAAGTATGAGTCCGTAACGAACGAGGCGGGTGTGTTCAACCTGGTGTTTTTGCCGGTGGGGAACTACACTCTCGAAGCGGAAGTCCAGGGCTTCAAGAAGGCGACCGCTGGTCCGTTCCGGCTGGAAGTAAACCAGACAGCCCGCATCGATATCAAGATGGAGATTGGCGACACGACCCAGTCTGTCGAGGTGACGGGCGCTGCTCCGATTCTTCAGACGGAGTCCACGCAAACCGGCGATACGCTCAGCTCGACCAAGCTAACCTCGCTGCCGCTAAACAACCGGAACTTCATTTCGCTGACGCTGCTGATTCCGGGCGCAGTTTCGCCGAATCCGAGCGGGATGAACGGCCGCCTGGGGGCGCGTCCGTATGTCAACGGTAATCGCGAGCAGACGAACAACTTCATGCTGGACGGCGTCGATGTGAACGATTCAATCGACAACCGGCTGGGCTATTCGCCGAACGTAGATGCGCTCGAAGAAGTGCGCGTGCTGACGGGCAACGCCGCCGCCGACTACGGAAATTCCGGCGGCGCGACGGTGATGCTGCAGATGAAGAGCGGCACCAACGGATTTCATGGCTCGGCCTTCGAGTTTTTCCGAAACCGGGAGCTGGACGCGAACGGTTATTTCCGCAACCGCAATCCGTTAACGGCCAACCGTCTCGGGTTCAAGCGGAATATCTTCGGCGGTACACTCGGTGGTCCGATCGTACG
>CAYTVP010000173.1:0-9343 GCA_964441675.1 uncultured Solibacteraceae bacterium
TCCTCTTTTGAGAAACCGGCACATCCGGACCGAAGCGGTAAAGGATCAGGTTCGAAAGGCAGACGGCAACGACGGCCAGTAACAGGTAATTGGCGCGGCCCGTATACACCACCAAAGCGGAAACGCCAATGATCGGCAGCGCTACAAACAGTACCAGACCCATGGCGACTGCGCGATTCTTCCAGAAGCTGCGTGTGTTTTTGACTCGATAGGCGGCTTGAAATCCATCGATCAGACTCAAAATGACACCGGAAGCGGCAAACACGCTGAGTACGGTTGCCGTAATCAGTAGCAGAGCCGGCCGCTCGCCCCGCGAACGAAAACTTTGTTCCAGTAGCACTTCGGTGCCGGGAGGAGCCACTTGAAACAGAATCCGGGCCACGGTGCGGGAGAAGGTCTCCGCTTTTACCTGGGCGAAGATGGCCGTGAATGCCGAAAGAACCGGGAAAATGGAGAGCATTGCGGAGTAAGCAGCTCCCTTGGAAGCGTCCAAACAGCCGTCAAAGGCTGCCGCCCAAACGGCACGTCCTAGTCTCCGCCAGAATTGAGACATTTTCCCACTTTAAGCGAGTCGTCGCAATTTCATGCCCAATGGAACGATCGCCGCGATGAGCCCGGCGAGAAGCGCAAGGCCTGATGCCGTGCGGGCAATTCGCATTTCACGGCCGCCATCATAAGCAAGCTCGACGACGCAATGGCCTGAACAGCGCGGCTCAACGATCAATTGTCCGATGGCATCGGGGCGCGTGGCACAGACGCGGCCGTTCACCGTTGCATTCCAGCCGGGATGATAGTTGATGCGAATCGAGAGAACATGTTCCGGATTCAGCGTTCCCGCGGCACGGGCGCTCGATCGCCCAACCCATGTCCAGGAAACATCCGGGAGGGAGGGATCGTCGAGCGCGGCCAGATAGTCGGCGAGAAACTGCGTTTGGGTCGCATCGGGCGGCGTCTGAGTGACTATTTGCGACGGGAGTACCGCCCGCGCAAGTGACCGCGAGCGCTGGGGGACTTCGTAGAGGACATCGTCGCCATCGCGCCAGATCTCCCGTAGGACGCCATCGTATTTTTTCCAGTTCGCAACCGATTTGTAGAACTCCTGTGATTGCGGACCGGCTACACCCACCGCGCTCACTCCCATCGCCCTCAGCCAGTCGGCAGCAACGTGTCCTTCGCGGGCGCCGGCATTCATTCCGGACATCACCTGAAAATCGATGCCCGGCAGATGATTGTTAATGATGCCCTGCGCAAAGCCGCCGCCCATTTGCGGCGTATCTGTGAAGCTATTCAGCCAGAACTGGATCGTGCCGGGAACCCAAACGCGGCGCCCGGCAAGATTGGCGTCGATCCAGCTTGCCTCGCGATACTCAATCCGGGAGCGGATATCGATGGGATGGAACATGCGGCGCGCGTAGAACTGAAAAAAGTAAAGTGCCGGGATGGCGCCAATCAGCAGCGCCGCGAAGGCGATACGCCGCCAGCGCGCCGGGAGATCCATACCGATTCCTGCGACGAGAAGGCAAATCGCCATCTCCAGTTCGATGTGATAGCGAATGGACTGGGGCAGCACGTGGAAGTCAAACCATTCGCCCGCGAGGACGATAGTGCCCATCAGGATCGTAAACAGGACTCCGAATCCTGTCAGCCGGCTCACCCCGCGGTGCCGGAAGAGTGCCGCGATCGCGCCCATTGCGGCAAAGGCGCAGGCGAGCGCGATCAGATTTCCGATCCCGAATGGAAATGGACCGCCAACAATCTGCGCATTGGTACGAACCGCAACGAGCGTCGAGGGCGGAATGAGCGGCGCGGCAATGACGTACGCCAAAATGCCAATACCCGCGGTGAGTAGCCATGCGTTCCACTGCGGCCTGCAAACTAACAGATAGGCGGCAATTGCAGCAGCAAGCGCAAACCCGGCGATCCAATTTGTAAGAACCACCGCGGCCAGCGCGAGCGCGGCGGCGAAAATCCAGGGAATGGTCCTGCGGGAAAGCGCCCGGTCGAGGACTATTAAAGCCACTGGCAGGAGAGTGAGCGCAGCCAGATGAGGCCCCTCGCCATAGCGGATCAGAACATCGAAGCGGCGGGGAGAGTAAAAGGCAGGCAGGCCATGGCGAAGGCTCGGCATAAGCCAGATAGAAGGGGACCAGAGGGAAAACAGCAGACCGGAAGCGAAGGCCGCCGGCACGCTGGCGCCGAGCACTCGAGCCAGGGACAAAACGGTGAGTGCGCCGGCGCAGTAAAAAACCGCCGTCACCAGGTGATGCGCAAGCGCGGCGGAAATGCCGCACAGCTTCCCGGCGCCGGCGACGATCAGGTGCAAAACCGGCGAGTAAGTATTCTGCCCGGGGATGCCGTTGTACCAAAGCGGCCACCAGTTCAGGTCGACGCCATGCTTCATCCATTGGTGGCTGATGGAAATGTATGCCGCTTCAATGGACTCCAGGTGATTGGTGTACTCAGTGACAAACAGGCGCCCGGCAATCAATGCGTTGATCAGAAACAGGCAGACTGCTGCGAATCCAAGCCGGCGGCGATCCATAAAAGATCTTTGATTATTGCAGCCGGCGGCGGGATTATTGCAGCCGTGCGGCGCAGGGGGAGTACTCGCGGCCCCTGGTAGTGTGCCTATGGCACCTGCCGGTCATTGACGCGACCCAATGGAATCCGCTAGTCTGAAGGTTCTCAGATAGAGGCGCGTCGGCCAAAAGTACCACTGTCAGCTGTTCCGGAGCGCTCCGGAGGCGGGGGGAAGGGGTCCGGCGCCGAAGCCGGTTTTCGAGCACTCGAGAACACGGTTGGTGAGCGAGGCTAAATCCTCGTCACTGTCATCCCGTCACACGGATGAAGAGCTATCGACTATGGAACAACTCTTTCACTTCACTCGCCAACTGATCGACATCGAGTCGATCACGCCAAATGAAACGGCGATTGGCGAGTTTCTTTTTGCCCATTTAGAGCACATCGCGCAGAAGTACCGGGGCACTGCGGAGCGCATGCCTGTGGAGGACGGCCGTTTTAATGTCCTTCTGTGGTTCGAGAATCCGGTGGTAACGCTGTCGACGCATATGGACACGGTGCCCCCCTTCATTCCTTCGCGCGAAGATGACGACGCCATATGGGGCAGGGGAGCTTGCGACGTCAAGGGCATCATTGCTTCCATGATCGCGGCTCTCGAACGCTTACTGGCCGAAGGGGAACGGCGCGTGGCGCTGTTGTTCGTGGTGGGCGAGGAACGGAACTCCGCAGGGGCCTATGCCGCCGCCAAACAACCTCGCGGCTCCCGGTTTCTGATCAACGGAGAGCCGACGGAAAACCGCCTTGCGACCGGCAGCAAGGGAGCGTTGCGGCTGGAGCTTCATGCCTCCGGACGCATGGCGCATTCCGCTTATCCGGAACTGGGTGAATCCGCCATCGATAAGCTGCTGGACGGGTTGAGGACACTGCGAGGTATCGCGCTTGCAACCGACCCGCGCCTGGGCCCGTCGACGATGAATATCGGAACGATCAGCGGCGGACGCGCGCCGAACGTCATCCCGGACCGCGCATCGGCTGAAATTTTCATACGTCTGGTGGACGACGGCGCATCGACAATGGAACGCATCCGGCAAGTGGTGAATGGTGTCGAAGTGCGCGAGGTGCTGCGCATTCCCGCCGTGCATCTGGGCACATTGCCGGGTTTCGACACGATGGTAGCGGCTTACACAACAGATATTCCGGCGTTCGGCGGGCAATGGGGAAAACCGTTCCTGATCGGTCCTGGAACGATCCACGTCGCGCATACCGAGCACGAGCATGTGCCGAAAACACAGCTGTGGGATTCAGTCGGCATTTATCACCGCTTAGCAAAGACTTTACTAACATGAGCAATCGCATTCCCGTAGGAGTGCTGGGGGCCACCGGGATGGTGGGACAGCATTTCGTCAAATTTCTCGAGAATCATCCCTGGTTTGAACTGACGTGGGTGGGCGCAAGCGACCGCTCCGCCGGTAAGCTGTACAAGGACGCGACATCCTGGCGGTTGGGTGGCGCGATGCCGGCCAACGTGCGCGATTTAACGGTCGTGGAATGCAAGCCCGACGCCCGATCGCCAAAGCTGGTGTTCTCTGCGACAGACGCGAGCGTCGCGACTGAAATCGAACAGGCATTCGCCGAAGCGGGCGCAACCGTCGTTTCGAACTCACGCAACCATCGCATGGAACCCGACGTTCCGCTGCTGGTGCCGGAGATCAACGCCAACCACCTCGAAGCCCTGGCGGCGCAGAAGAAAAACCGCGGCTGGAAGGGGCAAATCGTCACCAACCCGAATTGTTCCACTATCGTGCTGACATTGGCGCTTGCGCCGCTGAAGCAGTTCGGTATCAATAAGGTGATCGTGACGACGATGCAGGCAATCTCCGGCGCGGGCTATCCCGGCGTTGCCTCGATGGACATCAATGCGAACGTTGTCCCGTTTATCGGCGGTGAAGAAGCCAAGATGGAGACCGAAACACAGAAAATTCTGGGGGACTGGCAGGGCGGGGCATTCACGCCGCTGGCCGCGCCCATTTCGGCTCACTGCAATCGCGTACCGGTTGTCGACGGGCACCTGGTGACGATTTCGGTAGGGTTGGAATCCCGCGTGACGGAGGAGCAGCTCCGCAAGGCGATCGAGACATTTACCGCCGTCCCGCAGGAGAAGGGCCTCCCCAGCGCTCCCAAACCGCCACTCCATTATCTGGAACAGCAGGACCGGCCGCAGCCGCGCCGTGACGTGGAGCGTGAGAATGGAATGGCCGTGTTTATTGGCCGCTTGCGTCCGGATCCTGTGCTCGATTGGAAACTGATCGCGCTGGGCCACAACACCATACGCGGAGCAGCGGGCGCCGCTGTGTTGAACGCGGAGCTGATGCACGCGCAGGGACTATTGTGAAATGGCGCCCCGAATTGTAATGAAGTTCGGCGGGTCCTCGGTGGAATCCGCCGCCGCAATTGAGCGAGTCGCAGGCATTGTCCGCGCTCGCGAGCATCGCCGGCCCGTTGTCGTCGTATCCGCGATGGGGAAGACTACCAATCGCCTGCTCGCGATGGCGGACGCCGCGGTAAGCGGCGATGCGTCCCGCGCACTCGCGCTCTGCGCGGAGTTGAAAGTTTTCCACGAAACCGAGTTTCGCAAGGACCCGTTTCTCGATGCTCAGTTCGACCGGCTGGCCAAGCTCCTCGAAGGACTGTCGATCATGGGCGAGATGACGCCGCGCTCGATTGACAGCATCTCGGGATTCGGCGAAGTGCTCTCCAGCTACATCGTGGCCGAACGTTTTGCGGAGGTTGGACTGAAAGCCACGCATGCCGATTCCCGGCAGTTTGTCGTCACCGATGGCCGCCATACGCAGGCGGCGCCGGTCTATGGCAAGACATTCGACCGTCTCAAAGCGCTACCGGACGATGGGATCGTCGTGATGGGCGGATTCATTGGCGCTACCGAATCCGGCGCCCAAACCACTCTGGGACGCGGCGGCAGCGATTTTTCCGCATCCATATTCGGTGCCGGTATCGGTGCGGAAGAGATCCAGATTTGGACCGATGTCGACGGAATGCTGACGGCCGACCCGCGCGTCCTTCCCGGCGGGCACCGCGTGAAAACGATTTCCTTCGCGGAAGCCGCTGAGCTGGCTTATTTCGGCGCGAAGGTGCTGCATCCCGCCACCTTGCTGCCGGCGATGGAACGCAACATTCCCGTGCTGATCCTGAACTCCCGGAAGCCGGACGCGCCGGGAACGCGGATTACCGCCGATGCGGTTCCCTGCAACAACGCCGTAAAGTCGATCGCCTGCAAGACAAATATCACTGTTGTCGATGTGCGCTCTACCCGCATGCTGATGGCGCATGGGTTTCTCAGGCGCATTTTCGAAGTGTTCGATCAGTACGAAACTTCAGTGGATATGGTAACCACCAGCGAAGTCAGCGTGTCGTTAACGATCGACAATTCCTCCCGGCTGGTGGCGATCGTCGAAGCACTTCGCGAGTTTGCCGCTGTGGATGTCACAACCGGACAGGCAATCATCTCCCTGGTCGGCGAAAACATCCGGTCGACGCCGGGAATTGCCGGCCGGGCCTTTCGCGCGTTGAACGATGTCAACGTTCGCATGATCTCGCAGGGCGCTTCCAAGCTGAATCTCAGCCTCGTGGTTGCTGAAACGGATTTACGGAGAGCGGTAGAATCGCTGCACACCGAGTTGTTCTCGGTTTTGGATTCGGTAGTGTTCGAAGCAGCATGAAATTGGCGATTGTCGGTTACGGAAAGATGGGGCGCATGGTGGACTCTCTTGCGGGCGAGTACGGCTTCGACGTCGCCGCCCGCGTGGATGAAACACCGGAGTCCCTTCCGGCCGTGGACGTCGCGATCGAGTTCTCTACTCCCGCCTCGGCACTCGAAAACATCGAACGATTGGCTCGCCTTGGAGTCCACACCGTTGTCGGGACAACGGGTTGGTTTGCGCAGCTGACCCAGGCACAGGCCGCCGTAGAACGAGCCGGTACGGGACTGGTATATGGCTCCAACTTTTCGATCGGAGTCGCGTTGTTCTCAAAGATGGTCGAAGAGGCGGCGCGCCGTATGGCGGCCGAGCCAGAGTATGAAGCCTGGGCATGGGAAATGCATCATTCCGCGAAGAAAGATGCGCCATCGGGCACGCTGCTGACACTGGTGGAGCGCATGAAGAGTGCCGGCTACGAGCGCCAGATCGACGTCAGCTCGTCGAGAGCCGGCAAGGTGCCGGGGACCCACGAGATCGGGTTTGATTCTGCCGCCGATACAATCACGCTGCGGCACACGGCGCGCAGCAGAGAAGGCTTTGCGCGAGGTGCTCTGAGGGCGGCGAAGTGGATCGCCGGCCGGCGGGGCATGTACGAGTTTGGAGAGACATTATGAAATTCAAAGGTTGCGGAACCGCGCTCGTGACGCCGTTCGGTCCGGATCAATCGCTCGATGAAGCATGTCACCGGACGCTGGTGCGCCGTCAGTTGGACGCCGGCATCGATTTTCTGGTGCCCTGCGGAACGACGGGCGAATCTCCGACATTGACACGCGAGGAGCATCTTCGTGTCGTTGAACTGACCGTTCTGGAGGCGCAGGGCCGCGTACCGGTTTTGGCCGGATGCGGCGGCTACAACACTGCGGAAGTGATCGAGCTTGGCCACGAGCTGCATAAGCTGGGCGTGGACGGCTTGCTTTCCGTGACGCCTTACTACAACAAACCGACGCAGGAAGGCCTCTACCAGCACTACCGGGCGATCGCCGAGGCGGTACCGCTTCCCATAATCGTCTATAGCGTTCAGGGGCGAACCGGTGTGAATGTCGAGCCGGCAACATTGAAACGCCTGGCCGAGATCGACAACATCGCCGGCGTGAAGGAAGCCTCCGGCAACATCACCCAGATCGCGCGGGTGACCGCGCAAATGCCGCAGGGGTTCGCGGTGCTTTCCGGCGACGATGCCATCACACTGCCTCTGATGGCTTTAGGCGGACATGGGATCATTAGCGTTGCCTCGAATGAAATTCCGGCCGAGATGACCGCGATTGCGCGAGCATGCGCCAAGGGCGATTTTGACGCGGCTCGCCGGCTGCAGCGCGTCTACCTGCCGCTGATGGACATGAATTTCATCGAATCGAATCCGATCCCGCTGAAAGCGGCTATGGCCGAAATGGGTTTGCTCGACCCCGTGTGGCGGCTGCCGATGACGGCGCCTTCCGCAAGCACGCTGGAGCGTATTCGCGCGGTACTGAAGGAGACCGGACTTGCAGCAGCAGGCGATCGAAAATCTGTCGCAGTTTGATGAGTTCAAGGCCGCGTTAAATCGCGGCGAGATCCGGGCAGCCGAGCCGGACCTCACAACAGCAAGCGGCTGGCGGGTGAATCAGTGGGTGAAAGAAGGAATCCTGGCCGGGTTCCGGCTCGGACGCCTGGTCGATATGTCGATTGATCCGGCCAAGCAGCCCTTCTTCGACCGCCACACTTATCCGGTCCGTCCGATGTCCGTGGACGATGGCGTTCGAATCGTTCCGGGCGGATCGGCGATTCGTGACGGTTCCTACATCGCCAAGGGCGTTATCTGTATGCCACCGATGTACGTCAACGTGGGAGCCTATGTGGGCGAGGGCACGATGATTGACTCACACGCGCTGGTTGGCAGTTGCGCCCAGATTGGCGCCAAGTGCCATATTTCGGCAGCCGCACAGATCGGCGGCGTGCTGGAGCCGGTGGGGGCGATGCCGGTAATCGTCGAGGACGAAGTGCTGGTTGGCGGAAATTGCGGTATCTACGAGGGCACCATCGTCAAGAAGCGCGCCGTACTGGGCAGCGGGGTGATCCTCACCCGCTCGACGCCTGTCTATGATCTTGTGCGCGAAGAGGTCTATACAGCCTCCGGGGACGCTCCCTTGATCGTTCCCGAAGAAGCCGTTGTCGTAGCCGGTTCTCGTGCAGTATCGAAGGGCGTGGGCAAAGATTGGAACATTTCGCTCTACACGCCCGTGATCGTGAAGTATCGCGACGCCAAAACCGATGCGAAGGTCCAGGTAGAAGACTTGCTTCGCTAATCGCCTTTCGCCGAGGCGGGCATATACAGCTCGCTTCCGGATTCGACAAATTCGCGCGACTTCTCTTCCATTCCCTGTTGTGCCGCTTCGCGAATTTCCTGTGTAATCTTCATCGAGCAGAACTTCGGTCCGCACATGGAGCAGAAATGCGCCTTCTTTGCGCCTTCGGCGGGTAGCGTTTCGTCGTGGAACTTTTCAGCCGTCTCCGGGTCCAGAGCCAGGTGGAATTGATCGCGCCACCGGAAATCGAACCGCGCGCGGCTCAGGGCATCATCGCGTAACTGCGCGGCCGGATGGCCCTTCGCCAGATCGGCAGCATGTGCGGCGATCTTATATGCGATGACACCGGCTTTCACGTCATCGCGATCGGGTAGGCCGAGATGTTCCTTGGGCGTGACATAGCAAAGCATTGCAGTGCCGTACCACCCGATCATCGCCGCACCGATTGCGCTTGTGATGTGGTCGTATCCGGGAGCAATGTCTGTTGTTAGCGGTCCAAGAGTATAGAAGGGCGCCTCGTGGCAGATTTCCATTTGCCGGTCAACATTCTCCTTGATGCGATGCAGCGGCACATGGCCCGGCCCCTCGATCATCACCTGGACGTCGTAGTCCCAGGCAACGCGCGTGAGCTCACCGAGGGTTTCGAGCTCGGCAAACTGCGCCTCATCATTTGCATCTGCAATCGAGCCGGGACGAAGTCCGTCGCCCAGCGAGAAGCTGACATCATACGCGCGCAAGATCTCGCAGATTTCGCGGAAATGCGTG
>CAYTVP010000174.1:0-8500 GCA_964441675.1 uncultured Solibacteraceae bacterium
CCGTTCCGGCTCCGGCTCAGAAGCGCCGGCAGCCATTGATCCACCTCTTCCAAGGCGAGCGCATACCCTTCCACGTCATTGCGATGGCCGTACAGCATATCGAAGTCTACGAGGTTGGTGAAAATCAATCCTTCGTCCAACTCCTCCATCGCATCGAGCGTTTTCGACATTCCTTCCCGATTCGACTTCGTCTTGTCGTGGGGACCGATTCCCCGCCCTAGGAAGATGTCGAATATCTTTCCGACACTCCAGACCGTGACGCGGCGTTGCTCCAGCTGTTCCAATAACGCTGTTCGTGGGGGAGTGAGCGCATAGTCTTTACGATCCTCCGTCCGTCGATAGCTTCCGCTCTCGCCGGTAAAGGGCCGCGCAATCACCCGTCCGACTTCCCATTCACCTCTCAGGAGCGAACGCGCCGTCTCGCAGATTTTGTACAGTTCCCAAAGCGGAATCACGTCCTCGTGGGCAGCGACTTGAAACACGCTGTCGGCTGATGTGTAGACAATCGGCGAGCCGGTGCGAACATGCTCATCCCCAAGTTCTTTGATAATTTCCGTCCCCGATGCCGGCTTGTTGCCGAGTGTCGAGCGCGCGATTCGATCCTCGAACTCCCGGATCAGCTCTGCCGGAAATCCATTCGGAAATAAAGGCAGCGGTTCGTCCAGAATGATGCCCGTCATTTCCCAATGGCCGGTGGTCGTGTCTTTTCCCGGAGAAAGCAAGGCACACCGGCCGTAAGCGGCGGTGGGTGCGTCGACCGGGTCGATGCCCGCAATGGGGCGTATATTTCCGAGGCCAAGAGCCTGAAGGTTCGGCAGATTCAGTGGGCGCAACCGCGCGACGTTTCCCAACGTGTCGCTTTCCGGCGGATCGCCGAACTGCCCGGCATCGGGCATGGCGCCGATTCCCACGCTGTCCAGGACAATCCAGACAACGCGTCGAAAACTCATGGAGCGGCGGCCGGCGAACCGTTCTGGAAGGACTCCAAAAGGCGGGTAGCGCGCTCGCGATCCATGTGGAGGAAGCTGTCGTTTTTGATGATACGGTTCAGCCACGGCTCAAACTGATTCACTGCAACGAGCCGCCGCCTGTCCCAGCTGGATTCCAGTTGCAGCAGTGTTTTATTCACGCCCAATTTGTCGAACCGTACCGTGCGCTCCAGCGCGATCAGGTGCATTTGCGTTTCCGTCAGTTTTTCGAACCAATCCTGAATGGCTCGCGCGTTCTCATCGATCGAGTAATTGAACTTCTGCTCGTTCTTCTGTCCATCCTGCTCCCAGCGAAAAACTTTGTCACCCATTTTGGCAACTTTTAGTCCCGACTCCAGTGGTCTCTTGAAATTGTCCAGCTTGCTGGCTAAGCCGAAGATTGCATCCGCTTCGTCCTTCTTCAAAGCGAACTGAACCGGCTGATCGTCATCAGGTCGCTCTTTGTAGACCGCGGCGCCGTCGCGCGCCAGATGAATCTCGACGTAGGGCGGATTGGAGCCCGGAAACGTCTTCGAATAGAAGATGCTTGGGTCCGCGGCCAGAAATACTAAGCCAACAAGAATGGTCATCGTCGTGTTGCGTGGCAAATCGCGACTGCCAGGGCATCAGCCGCATCCTCAGAATCAACGTCGGTATCCAACCGCAGCAAACTGCGCACCATTAACTGTACCTGGGACTTTTCGGCGCGGCCATAGCCCACTACACTCGCTTTGATCAGAAGAGGCGAGTATTCTCCCAACGGCAGCCTGGCCTCCTGAATAGCCAGCATCGCAACGCCGCGAACATGCGCCAGCTTCAACGCGGATTTTGCATTCAACGAAGTGAAGACTTCTTCGATCGCCGCCGCATCCGGAGAGAGCGAGGCGATAGCTTCCCGGAGCCCGCGGGCGATCACCTCAAGACGCAATGGCATCGGATCGCGCGGTGAGGTTCGAATTACCCCATAGTGAATCAGCCGGTGATCGCGTCCGTCGGAGTCGATTACTCCAACGCCCGTCCGCTCCGTTCCGCAGTCGATGCCAAGGACGCGCATGGATTTTGCCGTCAGGCGAGCGCTTCTACTTCTTTCTCGTCGAAATCGAAGTTGGAATAGACGTTCTGCACGTCGTCGTGATCCTCGAGCGCTTCGCTCAATTTCAGCATGGCGCGCGCAGCCGGCCCGTCCAGCTTCACTACGGTATCCGGTACGAACGAGATCTCGGCGGAAACAGTCTCGATCTCCGCCTTGGCAAGCGCTTCAACGATCGCTTCGTGCGCCTCCGGGGCCGAGACGATCGACCAGGTATCTTCGTTGTCCTGCATGTCTTCGCCGCCGGCCTCGAGAACGATGTTCATCAACTGGTCTTCGTTGGCTTTCTCTTTCTCGATGATCACCTGGCTTTTTCGCTTGAACATCCACGCAACGGAGCCCTGCTCGCCAAGGTTTCCTCCGTGTTTCGCGAAAACATGGCGAATGTCGGAAACGGTGCGATTCCGGTTGTCGGTTGCGGAATTCACGAGCACAGCGGCGCCGCCTGGACCGTAGCCTTCGAACATGATCTCGACGATTTCCTCGCCCTGCAGCTCGCCCGTACCCCGCATGATCGCGCGCTTGATGTTGTCCTGCGGCATCGATACAGCTTTCGCCGCCGCTACCGCTGTGCGGAGTCTGGCATTCGCGACCGGGTCGCCGCCGGAGCGCGCGGCGATGACAATCTCCTTGATCAGGCGCGTGAACAACTTCCCGCGCTTCGCATCCAGCGCGCCCTTCTTATGTTTGATGGTGTGCCATTTGGAATGGCCGGACATGAACTTACCTCACTGATCCGTGCGGCTCACTCTGGGTGCACTCGCATCGTTTCTCAAAACGAGAATATCAAAGCGGGCCGGAAAATCGCTAATGCCCGAAACCGGATAATTCCGTTGCATCGCGACCAGGGCAGCCTGCGATAAGCTCATCCCGATGAAGCTTGGGATCAATACATTTATCTGGAGCGCAGAGTTTACCGAAGCACAGCTTCCCCTGCTGCCCCGAATCAAGCAAGCCGGCTTCGACGGCATCGAAGTGGGAATCTTCGATCCGTCCCGATTCGACGCGGCGATGGTACGGCGCGAACTGAACAATCATGGTCTATCGTCGACGGTCGTGTCTGTGTTGCCCAAAGGCACCAGCCTGATCGAAGACGATGCCTCTGTAAGAGCCGCGACGTTGGATCACATGCAGCGGGTCGCGGAAGCCACCGCGGACGCTGGAGCGGAAATTCTCGCCGGACCGCTGTATTCGCCCGTTGGGTATTTGCCGGGACGCCGCCGTACCAAGGAGGAGTGGTCGAACGCTATAGAGAGTTACCAGGCTTTGGCTCCTCTGCTGAAAGGCCTGAACGTAACTCTTGCTGTTGAGCCCTTAAACCGGTTCGAGACGTTTTTTCTCAATACCGCCGCGGACGCGGCCGAGTTGATGAAGGCGGTGAATCATCCGAACGTGGGAATCCTGTTCGATACATTCCACGCCAATATCGAAGAGAAGAACATTGCCAGCGGATACCGCACCGTAGCGCCATGGCTGAAACACGTCCATACCTGCGAGAACGATCGTGGCATTCCGGGGTCGGGACACGTGGATTGGCCCGGCGTGTTTCAAGTGTTGAAGGAAATCGGCTACGACGGATGGCTGACTATCGAAAGCTTCGGATTTGCGCTCCCGGAACTCTCCGCAGCAGCATCGATCTGGCGCGACATCGAATCCTCCCCTGAGGCGATCGCCTTTGAAGGAGTCCGCTTTCTGCGCGCGAATATCTAGTCCTGCGCCGAAACCATTTCCTGCAACAGAATGGAGCGCCGTTGACTGTTGGCAACGATTTGCCCACGGAACTTCAGCTTGCCGTTAACTTCCAGATCCAGCGGACGGCTAACCGGATAATCGAACGTTAAAACGTCCCCGGCGTTCAGTTTCAATAAATTCTCTACGCTCAGGCTGGGCCCGCGGAGGCGTGTGTCCAATTGAATGCCCGCGTTGCGGATCAGATGAAGCAGGCGCTCCTGCTCCTGCTCCGTGGCCTCCGATTTCCGAGCATGCCATTGCTGGTCGAACTTCTGCCCCAGCATCTTGATCGTGATGGATGGAACAGCGATGTTCAACCGGCCCATCAGTTCGCCAATACGAACTTCGATTGAGATGGATACGACAGCCTCATTGGGAGCCAAAATCTGTAGCAGCTGCGGCTCCGCTTCATACGTGTCGATGTCGAACTCAATCGCCACTACCTCACCCCAGGCCTCCCGTAAGTCGCGCAAAATGATCCGTACTACACCGTCGAGGATCGATTGTTCGATTTCGGTGATTTCGCGATTGATGGCACCCGACGAGGGAACGGTGCTGCCCAATAACGTCTCAAGAATCGGAAAAACGACAGAGGGACTCAGTTCCAATAGAGCGTTTGTATCGAACTGCCGCATGCCGAGCGATACGAGGCACGTTGGCGACGGAAGCGCATGCAAAAATTCCTGGAACGAGATCTGCTCTACCGAAATCAGTCCGACGGAAACATACGCCCGCAGATAGGCTGACAAGCTCGAACCCAAAGTTCTGGTGAAGTTCTCATGCACCAGCTGAATCGCTCGAAGCTGGTCTTTTGCGATCCGGTCTGGGCGGCGAAAGTCATAAAGCAATGCCCGGCGGGCCATGGCGTCGTTTGCGCCGGTCTCGATCGCCTCGCGGGTAAAGGGAATTGGTTGGTCGCCCAAGATATCCTCCCGCAAATAATCGGCGCCTCCGGGCTTTCGCTTTAGCTTCGCCCGAAAATTACCGCGATTCGCTGGCAGCGGCCAAGGTTCCGTAAACTAAAGAGATGCGGTCGTTTCACGTGCGGAATTTCGGCTGCCGCGCGTCTCAGGCAGATGGAGCGGCCATCGCTGGCCAGTTGTCCGCCCTGGGTATGCAGGAGCATGGCGAGAACCAGGCGGAACTGGTGGTTTTGAACTCCTGTACCGTTACCGCCGCGGCTGACCAGGATCTTAAAAAGGCGGTCCGGCGCGCGCACCGCGAAAACCCGGGTGCGCGGATTCTCGTAACCGGCTGCTACGCCCAGCGCGACCCGGCTGCGATCGCGGCTCTTCCCGGCGTCACCTGGGTGGCCGGCAATTCCCACAAGGATAAGATCGGAGAAATTATTGAAAGCGATAGCTTTCACTCGCAAATCCGTGTCTCCGACATCTTCGAAAGGCAATCATTCTTCTCCGCGCCGATTGAAGACGCCACCACGGATCGTTCACGCCCCAATTTGAAAATTCAGGATGGCTGCAACAACCGTTGCTCGTTTTGCATCATCCCTTCGGTTCGAGGTGCCAGTCGAAGCGCGGAGGGCGATTGGGTTGTGGACCAGGTACGCGGGCTATCGCAACGCTACGCCGAGATCGTCCTGACGGGCGTCAACCTAGGCCGTTGGGGCCGCGAGAATGGCGCGGGCCGGCAACTGGCCCAACTGATTCGCCGGCTGCTGCGGGAAACGGATATCCGGCGTCTTCGCCTCAGCTCGATCGAACCGATGGATTGGACACCGGACTTGATTGAACTGATGGCGGGCGAGCCGAGGATCGCTCGCCACGTACACGCGCCGCTTCAATCGGGCAGCGATACCGTCCTACGCCGCATGTACCGGAAGTATCGGCCGCGGCACTATCGCGACCGGATTCTCCAGGCAGCGCAGGCAATGCCGGACGCGGCTTTCGGCGCCGACGTCATGACCGGATTTCCCGGGGAAACGGAAGCCGAATTCGCAGAAACGATCGCCTTCATCCTGGAGCTTCCATTCACCTACTTGCACGTGTTTACCTATTCCGAACGCCCGGGAACGCGCGCAGCCGAACTCAGCCAGGTGCCGCGGGAAATCCGAAAACAGCGGACGGCCATTCTTCGCGAGCTTTCCGCGGCAAAGAATCTCGAATTCCGGCGCCGGTTCCTAGGCGCGCCGCTGAGCGTTGTTACGCTGGGGGCCGATCAGGGAATCTCCGGTAATTTCATCGCCGTCACACTCGCCGCCGGGGCTCCCGCGCAGCAGATCCGGGACGTGCCTGTGCGTGGACTCACGCCGACCGGACTCGCAGAAATGCCGGATATTTTGCCTTAGTGCTACCGGCCTACTATATATTGTGGTTGCCATGAAAACAGCACGCTATATTGACCCCTGCCCCCTTGCAATTTTCGGCAGGCGAGAATAACCTGATAGCACCCCCGAGTCGATGATGTACCGCTTAGTAGTACCAAAGTTTAATCGCCACTTTTGGGAGGGGTGAGAAGTTGCTGCAGCTCAAGCGAGTCGAGGTTCAAGGTTTCAAGTCGTTCTGTGACCGCACGGAGATGCGGTTTAACGGGCAGGGCGTTGCCGCAATTGTTGGCCCGAATGGTTGCGGCAAGTCGAATCTCAGCGACGCAATCAGCTGGGTTCTGGGAGAGCAGTCCGCTAAATCCCTGCGCGGCGCCCGTATGGAGGATGTCATCTTCGCCGGTACGCGCGACCGGAAACCGCTAGGCATGGCGCAGGTAACCATCTCGTTGGTCGATCCGCAATACGTAGCGGAGTTGCCCGTCGGCGAGCAACACTCCGGCCATCCGGCCAAGAGCCGCGAAACCGTCATTACGCGCCGTCTGTATCGCAGCGGCGACAGCGAGTACCTGATCAACGGCCGCGTTTCCCGTCTGCGGGACATTCAGGATCTATTTCTCGGCACGGGTCTTGGACCGGAAAGCTACGCCATTATCGAACAGGGCCGGATCGGGCAAATTCTCTCCACAAAGCCGGCGGACCGCCGTGGCGTGATTGAAGAAGCCGCCGGTATCACCAAGTTCAAAACGCGGCGGCGCCTTGCCGAAGCAAAGCTCGAAGGCGCGAAGCAAA
This sequence comes from uncultured Solibacteraceae bacterium, assembly GCA_964441675.1. Classification (GTDB taxonomy): domain Bacteria; phylum Acidobacteriota; class Terriglobia; order Bryobacterales; family Bryobacteraceae; genus JAPKYZ01. Next base: position 6,863 of record CAYTVP010000174.1, read on the forward strand.
ATCTCAACCGCGTGTTCGACATCCTCGAAGAGGTTGGCCGCCAGGCAAATTCGCTGAAGCGCCAGGCACAGAAGGCAGAGCGGTTTAAAACGCTGAGAGGCGAGTATGTCGAGCACCTGAAGCTTGCCCTGGCAGGCCGCTTTCGTCTCCTGGAGCGGGACGCCACAGCCACTGCCCTCGATCTCGGCGCGGCGAACTCGGAATTGCAGTCGTTGAATAGCCGCGTGGCCGAGTGCGATCAGCAGCAGACGGCGCTACGCGAGAAGTGTTTTGCAACCGAAGCGGAAGTAACGGAAGCTCGCAGCCGGTTGGCTGAGTTGAATCTCGAAGCCGAGCGCACGCGCGGGCGCCTGGAGAATCAGGCGCGGCACATTGGCGATCTGGATACGCGGTTGAAAGAGTTCGCCAACGAAGCGGTGCTGGTGGACGAGCGATGCGGAGAACGGCAAAAGGAACTCGAGGCAGCCGCCCAACAGGCTGCCGGATATACGCAATCCGTTCGCGACGGACAAGCTGCTCTGGACCAAAAGGGTCGCGAGCGCGAAGCCGTTCACGGTGAGTTGCGTACGCAGGAAAGCGCCATCGAAGGCAGCCGGCGGGAATTGCTGCGCCTGATGGGCGAAGCTTCCGGCCTGCGAAATCAACTGACCCAAACCGAAAGCCGGATCGTCGCGGCCGACCGGGATAATGGGCGGTTACGCCAGGATGAGCAATCAGCCGTAGACGATCTGGCGCGGCTCGAAAAAGCCCGGAGCGAGATATCCGAGCGCATTGCCGCCCGGCAACTGGAGCTCGAATCGCTCGGCGATCAACGAACGAACATTGAGGCGGAGCTTGTCGCGCGGCGGCAGGAAGCTTCCGAAGCGCGGCGCACACTCGATCAGACCCGCGCCGATGTTTCCCGCATCAAGGCCAGGAAAGATTCACTCGAAGAAATCCTTTCGCACCGCGCCTACACGACGGAATCGGTCAAGAATCTTTTTACGGCTATCGACCAGGGTAAGACGGCCGGATTCAAGCCCATTGGTGTCGTCGCCGATTTCGTGGAAGTCGATGGTGAGTATGAAAAGGCTGCCGAAGAGTTCCTGCATGAAGAGCTTGAATATGTCGTTGTCGACCACTGGGACAATGCGCGGCGCGGCATAGAACTGATGCGCACGGACCTCGGCGGCCGGGCGTCGTTCCTGGTGCACCCGGAAGGGGATGGACCAGTGCCGGAGCCCGAGACGGGCACGCCTGCGGTTTCGCCCGAAGCCGGAATCACAGCAAAGCTGACTGACATCCTGAAGTTCACGAACGGGTTGTCGGGCTCTCCCGCACAATTGTTGCCTCGCCTGTCACGCTGTTACCTGGCGGCCGACGCCGACTCCGCGCAAAGGTACGCCGAACAGTATCCCGGGTTTTATTTCCTCCTGGCGGATGGCGTGTGCTACCAGGGCCGCGCCGTTTCCGGCGGAAAGAAATCGAGCAGCGGACCACTCGCGCTGAAACGCGAACTGCGCGAAGTTACAGCGCTCGAGCGAAACCGCCAGGGAGACCTGGAGCACGCGGCTTCCCAATTGGCCCATCTTGAGGAGACGATTACTCGGCTGGCCGAGGGCCTGGAATCCTTTGGCGATATGGCGCCCTCCATATCGC
>CAYTVP010000174.1:8510-9334 GCA_964441675.1 uncultured Solibacteraceae bacterium
CCCGGCTGTCTGTTTCTCGAATGGAGTTGGACCGGCTCAATAAGGAGCATGAGCGGCTGGCGGAGGAGAAAACTCATCGAACGAGCCAGTTGGAAGCGATCGAGCAAAAGCGGCAAACGCTTGAGGCCTCGCTCGCGCAAGTCGGAGAGGAACTCGCTGGCCGGCAACAACGTTTGGCGCACCTTACCGAAGAGCATGCTGCGCTTCGGGCGACGCTCGCCAGCTTGCAGGAGCGGCTGCGGCACGCCGAAGGTTTTGAGCAAAGGCTTCAGGCGCAGGTCACCGAATTGCGGAACCGCCGTCAGGTACTTGCCGCCGATCAGGAACGAACCCTTGTCCAGCGCGACAGCCTGGCTAAAGACAACATCGAACTCACCCAGCGCCGCGAACAACTTGCCCTGGAGATCCAGGCAGCGGAAACACGCGTGACTACGCTTGCCGGCCAGGAGCAGGCAGAAAAGCTCGCCCTCGCCGCGGCCGATGAAACTCTGCGTGGACTACGCGCATCAGCACAGGAGCTGGCCGAACGCCGGAACCAGATCGAACTGGAACTGGTTCGCAAGCAAAGCGATCTCAAGCATGTGGACGAAAGCTGCCGCAGCCAGCTTGATACTCCGGTGGCGGTCATTGCCGAATCGATCGAAGTGGTTCCGGACGAGGACGCGCTGGTTGAAGCCGAGGAAAAGGCTCGCGACCTGAACCGGCGGATCGAAGCACTGGGGCCGGTGAATACGCAGGCTCTCGAAGAATTTGAAGAAGCGCAACGCCGCTACGACTTCCTGAACACGCAACGCCAGGACCTGATCGATTCGATCCGGGATACT
>CAYTVP010000175.1:0-3261 GCA_964441675.1 uncultured Solibacteraceae bacterium
TGCCCCATCCGTTCGAGCAGAGCATTTGCGACCTTCGCGCGCGAATGGCGCAGGGCCAGTCTGCCGCTATGACCGGTCACCCGAAGGGGAATCCGCGGCGACGCCGATGTGATGATGGTTAACGGTCCCGGCCAGAAACGGCGTGCCAGCAACTGGAAACGGCTCGTCATTTCGTGGACCAGATCTTCGGCCATCACCAGATCGCTGACAAACAGCGGCAGCGACCGTTGTGCCATGCGCCCCTTGGCTTGAAACACTCTGCCGACAGCGGCCAGATTGAACGGGTCGGCCATCAGCACGTAGAGCGCGTCCGTCGGAACGCCCACCACCAGACCGCGCCGAAGTGCTGCTGCGGCGCGATCCAGCGCGGCTGCTTCAGGCTGTTCGTTATCTATCTCGATGAGGTCAGTGGCCACGGGCGAAAGAATCCAATTATTAACGAGGGCCGATCGCTTCGGCAACCTCGATTGCCATTGCGTATCGCCCGAACGGCGCGCTGAGCTGGACGCCCTGCACCATAGGACGTACTCGCTCCACCATTTCGCGGGCAATGGCGACACCCTCGGCGCGTGCTTTTTCGGCCGTATCGGCCAGGCGCATCCGCTGCATGTAATGCTCGGGAACCGGTACGCGGAGTTCGTTTACCATGAACTCGGCATTGCGATAGCTGGTTAAGGGCCAGATTCCGGCAATCAATGGAATCCGAAAGCGTTCAATCTTCTTTAGGAATTTTTCGAGCAGCTCCAGGTCGAATACCGGCTGCGTCACGACATACTCCGCGCCGGCCTGCACCTTCCATTCGAACCGGCGATGCTCTTCCTCCAGGTTCAATGCTCCGGGATTCGCTCCGACGCCGATCAGCAGCGCCGTTTGCGATCCGATTGGATTGCCCCCGATATCGAGACCGTGGTTGAGATTGTTCACGATGTTGACCAGGCCGATAGCATCTACGTCGAACACCGCGGTTGCATCCGGATAGGTGCCCATTCGGGGAGGATCGCCCGTAATGCAAATCAAGTTCCTCACCCCGAGCGCATGGGCGCCCAGCAGCTCCGATTGGATCCCGAGAATATTCCGGTCGCGGCAGCAGAAGTGAAGGACGGCCTCGATATTCGCCTTCTGCTGAATTTCCATGCAGGTGATCTGCGCCGAAAGCCGGGCGGACGCCCGCGGGCCATCCGGAACGTTTATGCAATCGATGCCGCTATCCTTGCAAAGCACCGAACCCGCAATTTCCTTGGAGGGATCGACGCCGCGAGGCGGCAAAATCTCGACGAACGCGACAAAGCGCCCTTCCGCGAGCTTCGCTCCCAGCTGGCTTTTCTCGGCCATCGGAACCTTCGCAAGCGCTTTTTCCTGCGCCTGCGTTTGCTCAACGGTCACCGACAAGCGGCGAGTCGCGGGCTGCAACGACCGCACTTCGCTGCGAATTTCTTTGATGTGGTGCGGTGTAGTTCCGCAGCAGCCGCCGATCAGCCGCACACCCGCCTGCAAAAAGCGCCGTGCATACTGCGCCATATATTCCGGCGACGACAGATACATGTGCCGCCCTTCAACCACTACCGGCAGGCCCGCGTTCGGCATCACGCTCAGCGGCTTAGTTATATAAGGCGCCATCTGCTCGATTGCTTCGAGCATCGGCTTGGGCCCGGTGGAACAGTTCAGACCGATCGCATCAGCGGAAAGCTCAGCAAGAGCGGGGGCAAAGACCGAGATCGGGGTTCCGCCCATTCGGCTATCGTCGCCCACGGTGACATGTGCAACGATTACCACCTCGGGGCCGGCAGCGGCGCGGGCGGCAAGGATCGCCTGCCGGATCTCTTCCAGATTCGAAAATGTTTCGAGAATCAGTAAGTCAACACCGGTTTCGATTAATGCCTGGGCCTGCTCGAAGAAGACATCATAGGCATTCTGAAACGAAGTCGGCCCTAATGGTTCGATCCGGACGCCCAGCGGGCCCATCGCCCCCGCGACAAACGCCTTGTCTCCCGCAGCTTCGCGCGCCAGGCGGACTCCTGCCTGATTGATCGCCGCCAGATTATGAGCCTGACCGAATGCGCCCAGGCGAAGACGGTTGGCTCCGAACGTATTGGTCTCCAGGATCTCCGCGCCGGCTTTGACGTAATCCTGGTGGACCTCCCTCACCAGACCGGGCTGGGACAGATTCAACTCATCAAAACAACGGTTGATGAACACACCTTTGCCGTAAAGCATCGTGCCCATCGCGCCGTCGCCGATCCAGACACGCTGGGAAAACTGTTGCCGGAACAGAGCAGACTTCCCGGAGGCAGTATTTGCGGCTGGACTTATGGACATTGTTGTTTATTAGCCCTGGCAGTGGGGACAAAAGTAAGTGGTCCGGCCACCCTGCCGGATCTTCTGGACCTTGCCGCGGCAGCGAACGCACGGCAAACCGCTGCGCCGATAGACTGCGGCACGAAAGCCTTCTTCTTCCCGTGCGCGGCCCGGACCCGTATAATCCCGATACGCTGATTCTACCGCGCCCTCGAGCGTCTTCACGATCCGGTTTCGCAACCGGGCAGCCTCGGGCTTCGACAAAGTGTTCGCCGGCCGTCTGGGATCGATGCGCGCCTGGAACAAAGCTTCCGCCGCCCAGATATTTCCCAAGCCTGCGATGCGCGTCTGATCCATCAGAAACAGCTTGACCGGAACGCGGCTGCGCGACAAGGCGTTCCAAAGAAACGCCGGTGTGAACCCGGCGGTTAAAGGCTCGATGCCGAGCGCGCCTTCCAGCCGCGCGAGCCCCGCGGCGTCGAGCAACTGCATATGGCCCAGTAAGCGACTATCGCGGAAGATCAATTCACGGCCATCATCCAGCAGCAGCCGCGCCCGCACGGAAACAGAGCGGTCTTTCTCTTCTGTCACCAATAAATCGCCTGTCATGCGCAAATGGACCTTCAGCGCTTCACCGTGATCTAAATGAAGAAGAACGTTTTTGGCTCTCCGCTCGACTCGTTGGATTTTCCGCTTGGCCAGCTTCCGGGCAAACGAGCGAGGAGATTGCGGCTTGGTGACCTGCGGCCGGTTGATGCTGGCCCGCAAAATGGTTCTGCCGGCCACCTCCTTCTGGAGGCGCCGGCAGACCGCTTCTACTTCCGGAAGCTCTGGCACACCACAGCTCCGGAACTAACCAAGAATGAATGTGGGAGCCAAACCCGATACCGAGGAAAACCCGGACGCGGCGGTCAGGTAGCTCGAGCAGCCGTGCACCTTCCCGAGGAACACGTGCGGCTGCACCTC
>CAYTVP010000175.1:3271-9319 GCA_964441675.1 uncultured Solibacteraceae bacterium
CCGTATAGATCGGGAAAGGAGCTGGAGTGTCGGCAACCCGCTCCTGAACCACGAACGGATTGCGATTGGCAAGCTTCAGCGCGCGCTCCCAGCCCGCATCGTCAATCTCCCAGCCACGGACTTCCGGCGTCTCGGCAGCTTCGTCATTGGGCTTCAAGACCAGCTTCTCGCGATTTCGGAGGATAAAGTCGGACAATTCCACCGTGGTTTCGCCGTAAGTCGTTCTCGCACTCGAGACGACTCGAGTCCAGGGAAGATACTCACGGATCGCTTTCCGCTCGTTGGCGGGAAACTTTGCCGTCACCGTATCGTCGGTAAGAAGATCGAAAATCGCCTTTTTCCGCGCCAGCTCAGCCCGGAAACTATTGACCATACAAATCTTGCGTTCCCGATAGGCGCGAACCAACGGGTGGCCGAGGTCGTAGCGGGTCAGAAACTCCTGCAACGGGATCCGGCGATAGACTAAATCGATCGTAAAATTGCCACTCCGCAAAACCCCATTCCGATACTCAAGGCTCTCCGGCGCTACGATGGCCGTGGGATACCCCAGGGCCGTGAACCGGCTGGCCAGCAACTCGAACTCAGCCGACTCGGCGGTCTGGAACGGCTGGCGCAACTCCACAATCCCGATTTGCGGCTTTTCCTTCCCGCCATACTCCTTGTATGCCTTGAGAAGAGCTTGCAGGAAGAACTTGCTGCCACCCATCCGTTCGAGCGGATATTTCTTACGAAACTCCTTCATCACCGGCAGGTCGAAGAACAAGTTCCCCAATACTTCGGAGTAGACTACGCCGGCGGGGCTCTCGGCGTTGTACTCCAGGAACTGTAGCGTTCCGTTGTGAATGTGAGAATCGAGCAGGGACGTAACTGCAATCGACGAGTATCCCGGATCGATCTGGGCCAACATCTTCTCCGCCGGCAGCAAGCTCATCCGATTTTGAAGCGCGGGATCGGCCAAGGCCATACGCTTAACACGGTCGATTGCCAATTGCAGGGATTCGGTTGCCCGAACAAGGTGCTCGTACTGGCGGCGGCTTAGAAAATGAGGCCTTAAGAAGGGCGACAGCGGACGTCCGGCTACGCTAAGTCCTTGCGCTGCCATCTTTTCACGCAGGCTTTCCGCCCATCCCAGATCCTGGTAGGGCTTACTTTCCAGAACGCGGTGATAGCGGGCCACTGCGTCATTTAACTGCTTGACGCTCATAGAATTATTAACCTTCAGTATCGCACAGCGAATGGCATAATGAAAGTATCGGCGCCCCGCTAGATGGCCCTAATTTATTGAAAAATAAAGGGGTTTATTTGACCTCCGGCTTACTCGAAATCATCCCGCCCGAATTTCGAAGGTCCAGCCGCCGTAGTTGGAGATAAGACGCAGAATGGGTTTGCTTTGCCGGGCGGCCATCGCCCTGATTCTTGCTTCGGCGGCGATGCCCGCGGATGAAGGGCTGTGGCTCTTCAATCGGTTCCCGAAAGCCAAGGTGAAGGACCGGTACGGCGTCGATGTCACGGATGCCTTCCTGAAGCGCCTCCAGCTTGCCTCGGTTCGCTTTAACTCCGGCGGCTCGGGTTCTTTCGTTTCTCCCACCGGACTGCTATTCACTAACCACCACGTGGGGGCGGATTGCGTTCAGAAGCTGGGTACGAAGCAGCAGAATTTCCTTGAGACAGGCTTTTATGCGGACTCACCAGACAAGGAATTGCGCTGTCCCGATCTCGAGGTGAACGTCTTACTGAAACTCGAAGAGATCACCGATCAGGTGGTCGCAGGAGTCCCCGCGACCGCCACCGCAGCCGGGGAGAACCGTGCGCGCCGGGCGAATATCGCCAGAATCGAGAAGGAGTGTGGAGAGGCGACCGGGAACCGGTGCGATGTCGTTTCGCTTTACTCCGGAAGCCGGTACGATCTGTATCAGTACAAGAAGTACACGGACATTCGACTGGTGTTCGTTCCGGAGTTCGCCATCGCGTTTTTCGGTGGCGATCCCGCTAATTTCGAGTTTCCCCGGTATTGCCTGGACATCGCTTTCTTTCGCGCGTATGACGGCGGAAAGCCCGCGCGCCCGGCCGCCTATCTGCCGTTCAGCAAGGTTGGCGCGAAAGAGAACGAGCCGACATTCGTGAGCGGCCATCCGGGGAGTACCGAGAGGCTGGCCACGGTAGCGAACCTTGAGTTTGTCCGCGACGTTCAATATCCGCTGACGCTCCGCCGGCTGGAAGGCTTAATGTCCGCGTTAACGGCATACGGTCGAAAGGGGCCTGAGCAGACACGCCAGCAAACGGAGCTGTTCTTCGGGGCGGCCAATAGCTTTAAGGCGATCAACGGCTTTGAGCGCGGCTTAAAAGATCCCGCACTGCTGGATCGGAAAAGCGCAGATGAACGGTCCCTGAAGAACGCCGTTCTTTCGGATCCCGTAAAGCGCCAGCGTTACGGCCAAAGCTGGGATGCGCTCGCGCGGGCCTACGAGGATGCCCGCGCATATTACCGCCAGTATTATTGCTACGAGATCGCGGCTACCGGCGGCAGCGAACTTGCCTATTTCGCGAGAGTATTGACTCGCCTGGCGGAGGAAGATCAGAAGCCCAACGGAGAGCGATTGAAGGAATATACGGATGCCGCCCGGCCGCAGCTAGAGCAGATGTTGTACAGCCCGGCGCCCGTTCATCCCGAACTCGAAGTCGCGGTCCTCGAAGAGAATCTCAGATTTCTCGAGAAAGAGCTGGGCTCAGGCGACCCCGTTGTCCGGCAGATACTCGAAGGCAAAACTCCCCGCCAGGTGGCCGAGGAGGCTGTGAAGGGCAGCAGGTTGGCAGATATCGGCGTACGCAAAAGACTCGCCGAGGATCACGCGGCCCTCAAGGCCATTCAGAATGACGGCGTGCTGAGAATTGTGCGCATCCTGGACGGACCGGCCCGGGATAACCGGAAGCGGTACGAGGACGGCGTGCAGGCAGCGAGGACAGTCGAGCTAGCAAAAATCGCTCGCGCCGGCTTTGCGGTCCGAGGCTTGGACGAATCTCCCGACGCGACGTTTACTTTGCGGCTTGCCTACGGTCCGGCAAAAGGATATACCGATCCCCGTGGGAGCAAGATCCCTTGGGCCACGAGGATGGGCGATGTGTTCGAATTTGCCACCGGAGAGGAGCCGGACAAGCTTCCGGAATCGTGGCTGCGCGCTCGGGCCGCGATCATGCGGGATCGCAAAAGCCGGAATGCTCCCTTTAACTTCGTCACGACTAACGATATTCACGGCGGCAATTCCGGATCTCCCACCGTGAACAAGAATGGCGAGATTGTGGGGATCGTCTTCGACGGCAATCGGGAAAGTTTTCCCAACCGGTACCAATACGATGATGTTTACGCTCGCTCGGTTCACGTTACTTCCCAGGCGGTGCGGGAAGCGCTGGCGAAAGTGTATCCGGCGAGCGCGCTGAGAAAGGAGCTTGGCTTCTGAGAGATTGGATCAGCGAGTTGATCGAGGAGTCTCGCCGGCAGTATCGCCTGGCCTGGGAACTGCATGCCCGCGCCTCCGTCGTGGGCGCGGTGATGGAAACCAGCCGGCTGGATTTCTGTATCGCCGGATTGCCGCTGCCGCTCTTCAATGCAGCGTTCGTCAAGCGGCCGCTTGAATCCGAAGCCGAGGTTGCCGAAACCGGCGCAGAAGCGATTGCGGAGTTCAGCCGGCTCGGGTTGGGCGGTATGCTGACCCTTCCGGCATCCTGGCTGCCCAAAGGCGGCGCGGAGCGTCTCGAAGCTCTGGGGATGCGGTTGGATTTTCGCATGATGGGCATGCGGACGGCGCGTTTGAACGATCCGGACCCTGGGGATATCCGCCACGAGGTCCAGGAAATATCCGGCAGCGAGGCCGCGGAGGTAATGGCCGCAGTCAATGGCCGCGCCTACGGAATTGAGGAGCCGCTCTGGAAGCCAATGGTCCTCCCCGGACTCTGGCAGCCACCCGCCCGCGCCTACAGGATAGAGATGAATGGACAGCCTGCCGCCGTCGGCGCGGCAGTTACACTCGAAGACATTTGCTACGTGATGTGTATTGCCACTATCGAAAGCGCGCGGAACCAAGGTGCGGCGACCGCCATCGTACGGCGGGCATGGCACGACGCCCGGCAAAAGGACGGCGCCAAGTTCACTGTCCTGCACGCAACGGACAAGGGCCGCCCGGTTTACGCTCGATTGGGATACACTGCCGTTGCGGACTTTCCAGGTTTTGTCTGGGAGCCCTTGGGCCGGTAGCCGCGGAGAGTGTTAACGTACTCACAGTTGAGACATTCCTCCGCCACAATCGAATGCGTAACGAAGCCACCTTGTCGACATGGCTGCAACTACAGCTGCTAAATCGTATCGCTCCGCCCGAACGATATGCCAAAGGTCCTGCTCCGACCACTCATCATTCAGGATTGACCAAAATTCGGCGCCTGTTGGGCGACGGGTTTCTGGATGAGATACAGAACAAGACAATCCTCGACTTCGGCTGTGGCGAAGGACTGGAGGCGGTGGCTCTCGCCGAAGCGGGAGCGAAGTGGGTTATCGGTGTCGAGAGCAGGCAGAACTTTCGCGAGCGCGCGACAAAGTTGGCGTTGACGAGGGGCGTCGCTGATCGATGCAAGTTTGTCAAAGATTCGAGCGAAAGGGCGGACATCGTTCTTTCGATCGACGCTTTCGAGCATTTTGACGATCCGGCAAGCGTGCTTCGCTCCATGCACCGATGCCTGGCGCCCGGCGGCGAAGTAGTGGCTGCATTCGGCTATGTATGGCTGCATCCGTTGGGCGGACACCTGTTCAGCGTTTTTCCCTGGGCGCATCTGATACTAAGCGAGAATGCCCTGGTCGAATGGAGATCGCAATTCGCCACCGACCGCGCCCGTTCCTTCTCCGAAGTCGAAGGCGGGCTGAACAAGATGACAATCGCCCGGTTTGAGCAGTTGGTAAGCGAAAGCCCGCTCTATTTTTCGGATTTCGAATTAGTACCGATCCGCGCCTTGCGTTTCTTCCATAACCGTTTCACTCGTGAGTTTCTGACGTCGTTCGTTCGCTGCCGGTTGAGGGCGGCGTCCGCTCCCCACGAGGCGGAACGCGACGAACCATCAGAACCGCCGGCGCGGGCAACGGCTACACCCGAAGATCGTATCCGGCTGTCCGCAGTTTATCGATCAGATCCGCACGGGCTGCGGTAACTTCGTCGCCGGTCAGTGTCCGGTCGGGTGGCGACAACGTCACGCGAAACAGCAGACTGCGGCGTCCATCCGGCAGCCGGTAGTCCTCGACAAACTCCGCGTCCGGAAGATCGCGCGCGACGTCGCCGGCAAGGGTCCGTCCATCCACCACTACGGCAAGATCGAACGAACTCGATGGGAAACGCCCGATCGGACTATATTGCGTAGCAACCGCCGAACCGAGCTCCAGTAGAAGGCGCAGGTCCAGATCGAGAACCGCAGCGCGTCCAGCTTCGACAAAATCCGGATGAAATTCGAAAAGCTTCCCGGCAGCGCGTCCCTGCCATTCGACGCGGGCCGAGCGGGCCGGATGTTGATACGGATGCGTCGTCTCGTTCATCCGGAAAACAGCGCCCGGCATCAAGCCGGAGGCGACCCGCTTCAGTTCGTTGAGGCCTGCGATTCCGTCGTCCTTTGCGTATATCGCCGAGGTGAGATGCGGAATCTGTAATTCTTCCGCCGTGCCGAGGATGGCGTTGCCGATTTCGAACAAGCGGAATGACTCGAAGTGCTTGCGGTTCTCCTCCACGTTATGGGCGATACCCACGATCAGCGATGGCCGGAGAAGCGCCTGATTTTCGGCAATCGGATTCTTCACCCGCACCGTTTTGGCCGGATCGTAGCCGAAGCGAACAAGATCGCTCTCGCTGACAAAGGAATAATTCTGAACTTCGTTGAAGCCCTGATATCGCAGCGCATTCCGCAATCGCGCTTGGAAGGATCGCGGCCGGTTCGGCGGCGGCGGTGTCACTGCCATCAGGGGAGCCGTGGGCACGATCGCCCCATAGCCGATGATCCGCCCGACTTCTTCGACCAAGT
>CAYTVP010000176.1:0-9276 GCA_964441675.1 uncultured Solibacteraceae bacterium
AGTGGATCCCAATACTTACCTTATTGGCCAACAAGATGTGTTGTTTGTGCGTGTTTGGCGGGAAAATGAGCTGACGGGAAACTTTGTCGTTCGGCCGGACGGGATGGTCAGCATGCCGTTGGCCGGGGATATCCGGGCGGACGGTTTAACGCCTGTCGAGCTAAAAGCGAAAATTACTGAAGCACTGAAGAAGGTGATGACAGAACCTGAAGTGACCGTTGAGGTCCGCCGGGTGAATAGTAAACGCTTTTTTATTTCCGGCGAGGTGGCTCGGACCGGTCAGTTTTCCCTCGTGACGCCTACCACTGTTCTTGAGGCGATTAGTAATGCTGGCGGACTCCGCGACTTTGCCAAGGCGAAGAAAATCGTAATTATGCGCGGTTCGGAAAGGCTGAAATTCAATTACAAGGAAGTCATCAACGGTAAAAAAATGGAACAGAACATTCTATTGAAGCCCGGCGATCACATCATTGTGCCCTAAGCGACTCATATTTAAGAATCCGGAAGGAACCCCTCAGGTTTTTACCGGATGTACCGATAGAACTACTAGCAAAACGGAAGGTACCTGAAATGCTGCCTCAAAACGCCAATCAAGACCCGTTGGCCGTTCAACGCCGGCCAATGGATGCCGAAGACATTATCGACATTCTTCGACGCCACTGCGGCTGGATTCTCGGACCGCTGCTGGCGTGCCTGGTTATTGGTGTGGTTACGGCTTTCGTGTGGCCCAATACCTACGTTTCCACCGCGGTGATTCGCGTAACGCCTCCGCAAGTACCCGAACGCTTTGTCCCCACCAACGTGAACGCCGACGTATCCCAGCGCATTAACGCCATCTATCAGTCGATTACCAGCCGTCCTACGTTGACGAACATCATCAACCTCTATCAACTGTACCCGCGCGATCGTAAGAATCTTCCCATGGAGGACGTCATCGAGCAGATGCGCAAAGATGTGCGTGTCGCCCCGGTCCAGCTGATGCAGAAATCTTCGCGAAACGAGCCGGCACAGGCATATGCGATTTCATTCGCCTATGAGAATCGGCTGGTGGCTCAAAAGATCGTGACGGAGCTGGTGGGCCGCTTCATTGACGAGAATATTCGTGCGCGAGCCAACCAGTCTTCTATCACCACCGACTTCCTGCGCGATCAGTGGGAGCAGCGCCGGCGTGACCTGGATGAAATTAACGACAAAGTAACGAAGTTCCGGATGAGCAATCAGGGAAGGCTTCCGGAAGAGCGCATGAGCCTCTACAGCGCGATGAATCAGATGGAGTCGCGCATTGGCAACATTAATGCGCAGATCTCACGGATCAATCAGGACAAGATGATGCTGGAGTCCCGCCTGAACGTCCTAAAAGATAATCTCCGCGAAGTTCAAGCATCAGGCGCCAGTACCCAAGCCCAGGTGGCCAAGAACGAGCGGTTGGCGGCGATGGTGCGGGAGATTGCAAACAGCGAACTGCGCCTTGAGGCCATGCTCGAATCGTACAAGGAAGGCCACCCGGACGTCCGGCGCATGCGATCCACGATCGATGTTCTGAAGCGGCGCCGGGATGCCATTGTGAAGGAAGAGGCGGCGAAGGCTCCGGAGCAAACAGCGGAGCAGAAGCCCCATCCGGCAGCAACGCGTGAAATCCGGGGGATTGAGTCCGAGATAGCCTCGATCACCACAATGATCGAAGCACGCAATATGGATCTTGAAAATCAAAACCAAGCCCTTCTGGCAGCCGACCGGAATTTACGGAACGCTCAGGCTCGCGTCGAAGAGCTGCCGCCCGCACTCGGCGAGTATGAAGCCCTGGTTCGCGAAAAAGGGCTTGCCCAGTTGCGCTATCAGGAAATGAATATCAAAATGGCGCAGTCTCAAAGCGCCACAGAGCTGGAAAACCGGAAGCAGGGTGAGACGCTGGAACTGCTCGATCCGGCCAATCTGCCCATAAACCCCACAAAGCCGAAACGCCCGATGATCGTGGGTGGCGCTGCGGGCCTCGGACTGGCCCTTGGTCTTGTACTGGCCGGCGCTCGCGAAATGAAGGACACCACACTGAAAAATCTAAAGGATGTCCGCAGCTATACGCAGTTGATGGTATTGGGCAGCGTGCCGCTTTTAGAGAACGACCTTGTTGTTCGCCGCCGCCGCCGTTTGGCGTGGCTCGCATGGTCCACTGCCTGCTTGGCAAGCATCGCCATCATGGCCGGGTCTGTCCTGTTCTATTACTCCAACAAGACTTAAACCCTTGCATGCCAAGTTGGGATCAGGAAATCGAGCGAGGAGAATCGAATGAGTCGAGTTCATGACGCACTACGGAAGGCGGAGCAGTTAAACGCCCCTACCGACGCGTCGAATCACACAGCGGACGAGCAGCACGATGCTGGCTCAATACCTAACGAACCTCACGCTGCAGCCGTACTGTTGGATGAGCCGGTTATAGCCAGTCCGAAACCCGCGACCCACACACCGAGCACACCGGAGCCGGAAGAAGCACGGCCAGTCAGTCCGCGTGCGGGCGCTATTGTCATGCCCACAGCGCCCGCTGTTCGAAACGGAAACATGCAGGAATGGTATGGTCCCGCCAGCCTTACTGTGGCCGACATGCTGGACCTGCACGACCTTCTGGACAAGATCGAAGAAGTACCGTTCACTCCGGCGCCGGATACCCACATGATCGACGTACAGCGTCCTCATGAGGCGCCCACCGAAGAGTTTCGGACCCTTCGTACGCGGTTGAACCATCTGCAGAGTGTCCAGCCGATACATTCGGTTGTTGTCACCAGTCCTTCCCCTGCGGAAGGAAAGTCGCTCGCCGCCGTGAATCTCGCCATTGCCGAATCTCAGCTCGCGGGTAGTATGACCCTTCTGGCGGATTTCGATTTCCGCCGCCCGGTCGTTCACCAGTTGTTCCAAGTTGACCGCAGCCCCGGGCTTACGGACTATTTGCTCGGGAAGGTGAAACTGGAAGACGCCGTGAAGCGGATCGCGGGCACTAATCTGTGCATCATCCCGGCCGGCGAAGCCGTCATCAATCCTTTGGAGCTGATGAATCTTCCCGCGGTGAAAAGCCTTTTGAAGTCTCTGCCATCGGTCTTCAACTGGGTGATTCTCGACTCGCCTCCGCTGCTGTTCGCCGCCGATGGTGCCCTGCTGGGAACGATGTGCGACGGCACAATTCTCGTCGTCCGCATTGGCCGGACTACAGTGGATTCCGTTACCCGAGCCATTCACTCGCTCTGCGAAAACAACATTCTGGGAACGGTGGTCAACGGCGCGCGGCGCGGCGAATTGTACTCAAAGTACACCTATTACCACTCGTATTATTCTTCGAACAACGCATAACGTCCCGGCTATCCCCGAAATAAGGAGCTACGCGGTCTCCTTATTTTTCCAGCTTGTCGATCACAAGGCCGGTCAGCAGCTTCGGATAAAAATCTGTCGATTTCTGGGGCATCACGCCGCCCGCAAGGCTGATCTCCGCTACCTGCTCAATCGAGGGGGGCTCCAGGAGAAACGCGACCTGATAGCCTTCGTGTTTCACCATGTGAGCAGCGGGCTCGACACCACGAACATACGTCACCTCCGCTCCCTCCCGGACAGCTTCCGGGCCGATACCGAACCGCTCCAGCAAAATCAGATCGTGCAGTACACGGACATCCAGATCGTCCTGCCGGCGCCGGATCTCGAGAAGATACGCGTGGCCGTCACCGGCAAAAATCGCCCCGATTTGCACGGAAAGCGGATGCGGACGGCTCCATTGCTTCTGCATCTCAAAGAGGCTGGGAAAGCGCGTGATTTTGAAGTCTCGTTCCAAGTCCTCGCGCAGCGCTTCCGGCTCAAAATCCTCCACGTCGCGAAGAACGCGATGTGTTGGCAGGATTTTCAAACCGGGCGAGTAGATATTGACGAAAGTCATCATGGCGCGCGATGCGCCGGGTACTTCGGGATGATCTCGTGAGAACGCCAAGGCTGTCTCGTACCGGTGATGCCCATCCGCGATGATCAATTGCTTCAGCCGCATCGCCTGCTGGATCGCTTCGATCTTTCCCGGTTGCGTCATCTTCCAAATCGAATGCCGGACTCCGTACTCATCCACCATCGAAGCTAGCGGCGGCCCGGCAGCAGTTTCCTCCAGCAGCTTATCCACGGTCCCTTCCCGATCGGGATAGAGCATGAAGATCTGGCCGAAATGAGCGTGGGTGGCCTCGAGCACCTGACGGCGATCCTTCTTGGGTCCTGGAAATGTCAACTCGTGGCGGAAGACAACATCCTCTGAATAATCGACAACGTCGCCAAGTCCGATGAAGCCCTTACGAGTAGCCCTTTGTCCGTCGCTATCCGGTACTTCGAACTCCTGAAAGTAAACGTAGAAGCCGGGCGCCGGGTCTTGCACCAGCGTTCCATCCTGGATCCATTCCGAGAAAAACGCTCCTGCGCGCGTATAAGGATTGTCGGTATCGGTGTCCGATTGCTGCTTCTCGCCAAGAATGATGCGGACAATATTTTTCTGGTGATTCGCGTAATACTGCCGCTGCATCGCCGGTGAAATCTTGTCGTACGGCTGCGTCAGCAGCTTCTCGAGCGGCCCCGAGCCTGCGCTATACCGGTAAGCCGCAAAGGGATGAACATTAGCCATGGTGTGTCTCTCGAACGGATTGGGGACCGGATCTAGAATATCTCGTCAGAATCAGAATGCCGCCCAACGCCATCGCGATGGCGATCCACTGTGTATTCGAAAATGGACCACCGAACGGCAACTCTTGAGCGTGGTACCGGAAGAACTCAATAAAGAAGCGCACAGCCGAATAGAGCACCAGGTAAAGACCGATTACGGTGCCCGGGCGCGGACGGCGCAGGAAGAGCCTGTACAACGCGAAGA
Organism: uncultured Solibacteraceae bacterium; assembly: GCA_964441675.1. Classification (GTDB taxonomy): domain Bacteria; phylum Acidobacteriota; class Terriglobia; order Bryobacterales; family Bryobacteraceae; genus JAPKYZ01. The sequence continues at coordinate 4,874 of CAYTVP010000176.1, forward strand.
ACAGAATCAGATCCGCGGCAGACTCATATAGCTGTGCCGGGTGTAGTGGTTGCCCAAGAGGAACGCCGGTTAGCTCGTTCGCCTCCGGCTTGTTGAATGTCACTGCCCAGGGACGATCGCACTTCGACCCCCAGCAGCAGCCCGCGGCGAAACAACCCAAACGGCCGATCGCCTGCCCGATTGCGACTCCCGGCGCGAACGCATCCATCGTCAACAGCGCCGGCAGTTGATACTTGCGGATCAGCCAGACTGCCGCTCCGAAGGCAACGAGAAACCCACCCTGGTAAACTCCGGCGGCCTGGAGTGTCGCGAAGGAAAAGATTTCGGAGGGATTCCGCAGATACAGCTCCCAATCGAACAGGAACATGAACAGCTTTGCGCCCACCAGACCGGCCAGGGCACAATAGATGGCCAGATTGTTGACCTTCTCAGAGTCGAGCCCGGCCTTGCGCGACAACCGGGCGGCGATCCAGAGGCCCGTTAAGAATCCTGCCGCTACCAGCACGCCATAAGTCGGTAGAAAGAAATCACCGATCTCGATGATCTTCGGGAACAAGCTAGACCGCTCCGCGCACGGGCGGCGACACGCGCCGCGCCCTCAGCATGTCGGCGATCAACAGAACCGCCCCGATCGAAATTGCGCTGTCGGCAACATTAAAGCTGGGCCATTCGTAGGAGCCAATGAACACCTGGATAAAGTCCGTAACCGAGCCGCGAGTGATGCGGTCGTACAGATTTCCGATCGCCCCCCCAATGATCAGCGAAAGCGCCAGCCGCAGCAGGCCGGTAGAAGCGGTCGCGCCACGAACCGCCTGCAATAACATCCATGCCACCAGAAGGGTTACAACGATCGAGACGCCTACCAGCAGAAACTCTCGAATCCCGTCCGGCGCGTCGCCCAGGATACCGAAAGCGGCGCCGCGATTTCGAGTGTGAACAATATTCAGCACTCCGGGAATGACCGGGTGCGTGTCCCACACAGTCACACTGCGCTCAATGGCGATCTTGGTCACACGATCGAGCAGTATAACCGCGCTTGCAACAAACAGCGCCAGGCGTCCGCTCATGAATTCCTGCCGCCCATCAAGCCTTGCTGCTCATTTCGCTCACCGCGGGCGCACAGTTTCCGCAGATGGTGGGATAGCGCGAATCTACGCCGATATCCTGACGGATCTTCCAGCAGCGCTCGCACTTAACGCCGGCCGCCTTGTAGACATGCACCGCCAGTTCCGCCTCGCTATGATTCTCGAGAACGACTTCCGACACAATAAACAGCGTGGGCAGTTGCGTTTCGTACTCTTTCAGAAGCCGGTAGAGCCCATCATTGGCTTTCAGCTGGACAGCCGCCTGCAAAGAAGCACCGATCAGCTTCTCCTCCCGCGCTACTTCGAGAGCTTTGGTGACGCTCCCGCGAACCTCAAGAAGCCGCTTCCACTTCTCGGCGCCGTCGAACTTTATCGTTTCGACCTCCGGGAATTCCGTCAGATGCACGCTTTCCGGCTCGTCCGGGCGGCGGAGAAATCCCCAAACTTCGTCCGTTGTAAACGCGAGCAGAGGCGCCATCAATCGAACCAGCATATGGCACAGCTCGTAGATCGTCGCCTGCGCCTTGCGCCGCTCAGCCGTGACAGCCGTGTACAGACGGTCCTTGACGATATCGAAGTAGGTGGCGCTCAAGTCGTCGACGCAGAAGCTGTACAGCTCACGGAACGCCCAGTGGAACCGGTACTTCTCGTAGTGTTCGCGCGTTGATTCGATCAGGCGGGCTGCGCGCCACAGAATCCATTGGTCGATCTCCGCACGTTCGGCCGGAGCTTCGTAATCATATCCGTGGAGCGCCCCAAGCGCGTAGCGGAACGTGTTGCGGATCTTGCGGTAGGCATCCGTCGTCCGCGTCAGAATCAAATCCGACAGGCGCACATCATCGCTGTACTCTACCGATGCCACCCAAAGGCGCAGGACGTCGGCACCATGCTGCTTGATGATCGCCTCCGGCTCGATGGTATTGCCGATGGATTTCGACATTGCGCGCCCTTCTCCGTCGAGCGTCCATCCGTTGGTCAGTACTTCGCGATAAGGCGCATGCCCGCGCAGGGCCACTCCGATCAGCAGCGAAGAATGAAACCAGCCCCGATACTGATCGCCGCCTTCGAGATACATGTCGGCCGGCCAGGCGATGCCGTTTGATTCGAGGACTGCCAAATGGCTGGCTCCGGAATCGAACCACACATCCAGGATGTCCGTTTCCTTGCGGAACTCCTTGCCGCCGCATTTGCAGGCTGCTTCCTCGCCGATCAGCTCTGCCGGCGAGAGGCGGTACCACGCGTCGGCAGTTTCCCGCCGGAATCGTTCCGCCACGCGGTCCAGATACTTCTTGTCCGTCAGGGTCTCGCCGCAGGCATCGCAATAGAACACAGTGATTGGCACGCCCCAAACACGCTGCCGGGAGATGTTCCAATCCGGGCGTCCGGCGATCATGTTCGTCATACGCTCCAGACCCCACGAAGGCATCCAGCGCACTTTCGCGATCTCGTCCAGCGTACGCTTCCGGAGTTCGTTCCGCTCCATGCCGATGAACCACTGCTCGGTCGCGCGAAAAATTGTCGGGTTGTGACAGCGCCAGCAATGCGGATAACTATGCTCGTACCGCTTATGAGCCAGAAGCGCGCCGTACTGCTGCAGCAGATCGAGCACGACATCGTTCGCCTGCCACACCGTTTTGCCGATGAGCGCTTCCGGCAGTTCGCCTGCCGCGCCCGTGGCCTGGAACAGCCGCCCCGCGGCGTCTACCGGACAATACACAGGCAGCCCATACTTCAGGCCGATGACGTAATCTTCCTGCCCATGGCCGGGGGCCGTGTGGACTGCGCCTGTGCCCTGCTCGAGCGTCACGTGATCGCCGAGAATTCCAACGGATTCCCGGTCAAGAAACGGATGCTGGAACCGTGCGCCTTCGAGCTTGCTGCCCGGAAATGTGGCGATTACTTCGTATTCCGGCCAACCTGCCGCCTCCGCAACCGTCTTCAACAGCTCGGCGGCGACAAGGTACGCTTCCTTCCCCACCGCTACGGCGGCGTATTCAAACGAGGGATGAAACGCAATGGCAAGATTGGCCGGCAGCGTCCATGGGGTGGTCGTCCAGATCAGGGCATAAGTTCGCCAACCCTTCAGCCGTTCATCGATCGCCTCTGCGCCGGAAAGCAGCGGGAACCGGACATAGACGGACGGACTGACATGCTGCTCGTATTCGATTTCCGCCTCGGCTAAAGAAGTCCGGCAGTGCAGACACCAGTTCACCGGCTTCAGTCCCTTATAGACATACCCCTGATCTAGAAAATCGATGAATGCTTGCGCAATGGTGCCCTCATACTCGGCCGTCATCGTGAGGTAAGGATCTTTCCACCGGCCAAAGATCCCCAGCCGCTCAAAATCTTTCCGTTGCAGGTCGACGTACTTCGCCGCATACTTGCGGCACTCACCGCGAATCTCGGCCGGCTGCATCTTTGCCTTCTTCGACCCGAGCAATCCATCCACCTTGATTTCGATCGGCAGCCCGTGGCAATCCCAACCGGGGATGTACGGCGAGTCATAGCCTGCCATCGTTTTCGACTTCACGACGAAATCCTTCAGCAGCTTGTTCAGCGCATGGCCCAGATGAATGTTGCCGTTTGCATAAGGCGGGCCGTCGTGCAGCACATAGCGGGAGCGCCCCGCGCGAGATTCGCGGATCTTCTCGTAAATCCCCATCTCTCCCCAACGCGCCAACATGTGCGGCTCCCGTTGCGGGAGATTGGCCTTCATCGGGAAATCCGTCTTGGGAAGGTGGACGGTACTCTTAAGATCTACTGCGTTTGCCTGCATTTTTGGGGTGATTTCAGTTTAGCCTGCCAGTGCTTTCTTTCCCGCTTGAAGTACCTTCAGAATACGGTCCACATCGAATACCGCGCCGTTCCATGCCCCGCCGCTGACGTCCTGCAAAGCGGCCCATAAACGCGTGTCATCCGGGAGCTGGTCGTCCGGCTTCAGGCCCGGATGCGGCGGCCTCGATTCAAACTCATCCAGGTTCCCAGCGAAATCGACGGAACCCGTCATGGAGTTGCGATCGATCACGATGGCCACCGGGTCGCCGTCCCGAATCTTTGAAATCGGCCCTCCGGCTAACGCTTCGGGCGTAATGTGCCCGATACAGGCACCCGTCGAGACTCCACTGAACCGCGCGTCGGTCAAGACCGCCACATGCTTACCGAAAGGCAACATCTTCAGCGCGGACGTGATTTGGTAAGTTTCCTCCATGCCGGACCCCAATGGGCCGCGCCCGATCAATACCAGCACATCGCCAGCCTGAATGCGGCCTTCCTTAATCGCCGCAATGGCAGCAGGTTCGCTGGTAAAAACCTTGGCTG
>CAYTVP010000177.1:0-9269 GCA_964441675.1 uncultured Solibacteraceae bacterium
TGTAGTTGAAGTTGAAGAAGGTTCGATCTTTGCCGTTATAAAGCTTAGGCAGAATAACCGGCCCGCCAAAGGAGCCGCCGAACTCGTTAAACCTCACGCGTGGCCTTTCTGTCGCAAAAAATGGTCGGGCATCCAGTTTGTCGTTTCGGAAAAACTCATACAAGCCACCGTGAAACTGATTGGTCCCGGATCGGAGCGTGAAGTTTAAAACTCCGAAACCCCGTCCGAATTCAGCGGGGAAAAGAGAGTTTTGCACCTTGAATTCTTCGACAGACTCGTACGGCGGCGATGTTTGCGCGAGAAACCCGGGGGTGACGGCAAGCTGTGCCGATACCCCATCGTAGAGAATGTCTTGACTGAAGTCCGGGCTTCCGTTGATACTCTTCGACCAAGGAATCCCGGTCACCCCCGGCGTGAGAAAGATGAAGTTCTCCGGTTGCCGCCGACCGCTTGCCGCTGTAGTAGCGCCTGCGCCGCCCACCTGGATTGGCAGATCTAGAATCACCCGTCGGTCCAGCACGGTGCTGACTTCGGGAGAAACAGTTTGGAGCGTCACACCGCCAGTAGAAACTGTAATAGATTCAGTCACAGCGCCGAGCGTCAGCTGAACGTCGAGCGTAGTCACTGTCGCCGTCTGAACGGAGACAGTTTCCTGCACAAATTTTCGAAATCCAGACTTTTCTGCCTCCAGCCGGTAGATCCCGGGCGGTATCGCGCGAAATGCATAGTTTCCGAGCTCATCCCCTGTCGCCGAATGAGCTATATTGTTCTCCACACCGGTCAGCGTCAGCCTCACTTCGGAGATTGCCGCGTTACTGGTGTCCGTTACTCGGCCGGTGACACCGCCAAGATTGCCCTGACTACGTAAGGTATGCGGTGAAACGAGCAGCAAAACAGCTATAAGATAAAAACGAACCACACGACGGAATGGCGTGACGTGTGACATAGTGGGCGGATCATATCACACGCATTTTGGCTGCGAAAGCGCCCATATACAGTGGGGCGCGACCTTCGCCTCACCGAGGTGCACGGTAACATTATCCAAAAACATTTCCTAATTATCGTCCCGCGCCATTCCTATTAGCGCTTCGCAGTTCGTCGTCAGCGACTGCGGCATGCTAATAAAGGTAAACATTTCCGAGAGCTGATACGGAACGCCGCCTGCGCTCATTAAACAGCAGTTGTTCAGAGTGGTTGATCTGAAGGACGCAGTCATTCAACCGGTAGAAGCCGCGCTATGCTATTCCGCCGAAACTAGAGTCCAATCAGAAACCCAAGGAGAAAATCATGGCGGATCCTCGCTCCTCAGCACCATCCCGTCGCACGCTTCGACTGACCTTCCAAGTGTCCAACGGGAACGTCAGTCTCAAATCTGTCGAACACCTGTCGATGATCACGCCACCGCAGGTGGGCGAGAAACCGCAGGCCGGGCAAAATAGCGGGTTCTGGGTCGAATTACGAGACGACAAAGACATTCCGGTGGCCCACCGGCTGATCAGTCCAACTCAGTTGAACTCAGTTGAAGTGCATTCACCGGACGGGAAGATCCGGCGCGAGTTTGGCACCGTTCAGAACGGAATCTTCGAGGTTCTTCTGCCGGACGTGAGCGGAGTCCGAACGGCGGTGCTACTGGGGAGTCCACTCGTCCGCACGGAAACTGCTCGGGCAACCAAGTCCACAGGTTCCGAAGAACTTGTCCGTTTCGACATTCAGTCTGCGCAAGAGGGGAGGTAACCCATGGGCGCCAGCGACGGATTCGTTATCGGAAGCACCAAAGCTGTAGATCATGGCCCGGATAATGCGCGGTGGAACCTTGTAATCGTCGGTGACGGCTACCAGGCGTCGGAGATGGCCTCCTATCACACACACGTGCAGAGCTTCATTACTGCGTTGCGCACAACACCTCCGTTCAACGAGTTGTTTTGCGGTATCAATGTGTACCGGATTGACGTAGCATCTACTGACAGCGGCGCGGATGATCCCGGCTGCGGCGGCAATCCAGCAGTGACGGCGAATACCTATTTCGATGCGACGTTCTGCTCTGTCTTTTCAGGTGTTCCGCTGGAACGATTGCTAACGATCGATAGTGCGCTGGCATTATCTGTTGCCACGACCCATGTTCCCCTTCGACACCAGGTGTTGTGCATCGTGAACTCCACAAAGTACGGAGGGTCGGGAGGCGCCATCGCTACCTGTTCGGTGGATCCTCAGGCAAACGAGATCGCGATACATGAAATCGGACACAGTGGCTTCGGACTGGCGGACGAGTACGGAGGAGACGGCTCCGCCACACCTGCGGGAGAACCGTCAGAGCCTAATGTCACACGCGACACGAACCGGGCCACGAACAAGTGGAGAACATTAATTGATCCTGCCACACCGATGCCCTCACAGTGTTCCGGCGGATGCGCTTCTTCCACTTGCGTACCGCCTGGAAGCCCGCCGCCGCCGGGCGCGGTAGGAACGTACGAGGGCGCCATCTACTCCGACTGCAACACCTATCGTCCTCTCCCGTCCTGTTACATGCGCGATTATGGTCCCTTCTGCCCCGTTTGCGCCGGTGTGATTCGGTCGACGCTCGCGCCATTTCAACCAGCCGAAGTGATTACGCTTGTGACGCCGAGTATTTCCTTTACAAACGTTCCCGCTGGAATGGGAGGTGTGGGCGTTACTACACACAGGGCGATTCGATGGGATGTTGCGACGTGCCGAACGATCACGTTTGAAATCATCGCTGGTCCGACAGGCGGTTTCGGTACACCGTCGGGGACTTCGGTCTCCGTGTCGGCTGACGCTAACCTGCCGATGGCACAAGCGCGCATCTGGCTGTCGTATACCTCAACGAATCCGGGAGACTCGGCCAGCGGCAGCGTAACGGTGCGGTGCGTCGAGACTGGCGAGACGTGGGTCATCAATATCAATGCCAATACGATTGCACGTCCACGTTCAGCGGTCTCGCTGGTACTCGATCGATCCGGCAGCATGAGTGAGGACGCCGGAGATGGAATCAGCAAGGTTCAAAAGCTTCGAGAGGCCGCCAATGTGTTCCTGAGCGTGATGCTCCCCGGGGACGGTATCGGCCTGGTGCGATTCAATGAGGACGCGCAACGCTTGATGGAGATTCAAGATGCCGGCGCATCGCCCGGCGGAGCAGGCAGAACGACAGCACTTGCGCACATCCAGGGAAGTGATCTGGATCCTTCCGGCGCGACTTCAATTGGTGACGGAGTGGTAAACGGACGGCAGATGCTCGATGACGCACAGGCTGCGCCGACCCCGGACTACGATGTCACCGCAATGGTTGTTCTCACGGACGGTATGTGGAATCAGCCACCCTCGCTGTCCGATGTGAGTGGAAGTATCAATGCCAACACGTACGCTGTGGGATTGGGTATCCCCTCGAACATTAGTGTTCCCGCGTTGACGACCCTGTGCCAAGGAAATAATGGGTATCTATTGGTGACGGGAGCGCTCTCGGCCGACCAGTCAATGCTGCTGGCCAAATACTTTCTGCAAATTTTGGCCGGCGTCACGAACGCACAGGTCGCTGTCGATCCCCGCGGGGTCCTCGAAGGGCAAGCCGTGCACCGGATTCCGATCTGGATATGCGAGGCAGACTTCGGAATGGACATGATTGTCATCAGTCCATCTCCCTATCTGATCGACTTCCAACTGGAAGCACCGGATGGAACGATGATCACTCCGGCCTCAGGAGCTGCCGGCGCTAACTCACAATATGTGCCGGGCCAATTTGCGCACTACTATCGGTGCGCTTTACCGGTCGTTCCGGCAGTACCCGCGGGAAGCCATGACGGACTGTGGCATGCTGTGTTGACTCTTGGGAAGCGCGGAAAGCCAGGCTACGACTATGCCCACGTTGCCGCCGCGAATCCTTATCGCCGCGTACCGTATGAGTTTGTCGCCCACACGTACTCGAGCTTGACGTTTTCGGCCCAAGTGCATCAGGGTAGTTTCGAGATTGGCGCGGTTGCCACGATCTCAGCTTCCCTTCTCGAATACGAAGCAGTTCCTCGCGGACGCGCCCGGGCTTGGGCAGAAATCCGCCGTCCGGATGGTTATGAAGACGCAGTTGAGCTAAACCTCAATGCTGGCGGCCTCTACACGGCGAATTACTCGCTGCCAATCGGCGGCGTGTACTCGATCCGGGTGCGCGCTCGGGGCGAAACCATGTATGGGCGGGCATTCGAACGGGAGCAAACGCTGACGGCCGTAGCTGTCCGAGGTGGCGACCACTGGGATCCGAGCGACCCGAAGCCGGATCTTTTCTGTGAGCTTCTCAAATGCCTGCGCAGAACGGGAGCAATTAATGAGCGACTGATTTCCAGGATGAAGGAACTGGGGATTGACGCCGAAGCAGTGCTACGGTGCCTGATCGCGCGGTGTGCGCATCCGCGAGAGGACAGGCCGTGCGGGAGCGGCACGCCTTGTGCTCCGGAATAGACCGCTTGTCAAGGCTGAGAACCATAGATCTTTCGCAAGCGTTCGTACTCATCAAAGGCCGCCATGGCCTTGACTGATTCGCCGAGCAGTCGATAAGCATGGCCGAGTTGGTATCTCAGAGAAGGATCTCGAGAATCGATCGAAATCGCGCGTTCCAGGGCGCTAGCTGCATCGCGCAAGCGTCCTAACCGCGCATAGATTTTCGATTGTAGCTTCAGCGCCGAAGCGTTGACGGGATCGAGAGATACCGCTTGGTCGATAAACTTGCGCGCGTCGTCAGTATTCCCTGCGGCCATGCTCAGGCGCGCAAGTCCAATCATCGAGAGCGAAACGGTTGATGAAGCGAGGTACTCGGCTTTCGCCTCTTCGACCTTGCCCATCCTCTCTAGGCAGTTGCCAAGATGCGCCCGAGTGCTGCTGAACTGCGGATTTTTCTCAAGTGCCAAGCGATACCATCGGATAGCTTCGTTCAAGTTGTCGACGTCGGAATCGTAATGGCGCCCGAGGTAGTAATAAGGGCCAAAGTCGGCAGGATCCTGTTGGATCGCACGCTTCATCTGATCTCGAAAAAGTAAGTGCTGGCGCGCGAGGTAGTAGGCCACGCCAAGAACCTTTGGATGATCTGCCCTACGCAGTGTCCTGATGGCTAGCGCCGGGTCATTCTGAGTGACCGCCAGGATGCCTTTCCACAGCGTCCGCCTGGCAGGATCTTGCGCGTCAACCAACGACCGCGCGCGCGCGATGTCCCCAGAGAGAAGCGCCTCCCGGACCGGACGTTCCTCCTGAGTGTCGGCAGGCAATAGCGGAGCCAGTTCCCTTGGCTGCGCCCAGAGCAGCGGATGACATATCGCCAGCCAAGCCAGGTTTTTCAAGCTCGACACCCGACCAGAAACAAGTTGCAAGCGTCAAATGCTGGCAGCTGTAATTGCACGGCAAGTCTCCGTCAGTTCCTTGAGAAAGGACTTGGCGCGTGACACCTTCATTCTCGGGAGTGGCCCGGAAATACTCAGTGCCGCAATCACTCTGTGCTCGCTGTCAAAAATCGGAACGGCGATACAACGGCCATCCGGTTCGTTTTCCGTATTGTCGAGCGCGTATCCCTGGGTCCGTACCCGCTCGAGTTCGACGATTAGATCTTGTTCACGGACGATCGTGCGCGGTGTAAACGTCGGCATGCCCTTGGCGCGGACCAGCCGCAATGTTTCCCGCTCAGGAAGATCTGCTAACAACACCTTTCCGACCGCGGTCGAGTGCGCGTAGCGGCGATTGCCGATCTTCGAGGTCATTCTTACCGCTTGAGTGCTCTCCACAGTTTCAATCACCAGAACTTCTCCCCCATCGAGCACCCCCAGATTCAGCGTCTCCTTGCATTTGGCGCCAAGATCCTCCATTGCCGGGCGGGCGGCGCGAATCAAACGCTGTTCAAAGCTGGACCCGCGTGGCGCTTCGAAGAGCTTTCTTGCCACGCGGTAGTTTCCCGCACCCTGGCGGTCCAGGTAGCCTCTTGATTCGAGCGTCGCGAGTATTCGATAGACCGTAGGTTTCGGCATTGCGACCTGCCCGGCAAGATCGGCAAGGCCCAGGCCGGCTGGGGCGCGGCGGAGGGCCTCCAGGATATCGACTGTTTTGTGCAGAACCCGTACTCCGCCATAGTTCGCGATCGCAGCCATATTTCACATTGTAAAACGTCAAGCGTCTGGTTTTGAAAATTATTCTTGACCACGCGGGGCGGTGATTATAGATTGTCTATTTCACAGCCATGGGCATAGCGTTTCATATTGTGGAACATCGTATTTCTCCGGCTCCACAAGAGATAGCCGGCATGGATACGCTCTCTCTGCGCCGGACCTTTCTCGTGGAGAATCTTTTCGCGCCGGGCGAGCTGCGACTTGTAGGCTCCGGCCTTGACCGGATGATCCTGGGAAGCTCCATGCCAATCGAGCCGATGCGCCTGCCAGCGTGCGACGATTTCGGAACCAGCTACTTTACGAAACGCCGCGAACTGGGCGTGGTCAATCTTGGCGAATCGGGTCACGTTGCGGTTGGAGGCAACAGGTACTCGCTGGACACGATGGACTCTCTGTACATCGGGGCGGGGAACGAGGACGTCTCATTCGAACCGTGCGGCTCCTCCCAACCCTGCTTTTACTTCTTGAGTTGTCCGGCACATCGTGAACTGCCGGTCGTGGCAGTCCGCCGCCAAGACGCCGACGTTGAACTGGTGGGAACAACGGCGAATGCTTCCCGTCGCCGAATCTATAAGTGCATACATCCGGACCGCGTGGCCAGTTGCCAGTTGGTGATGGGATTCACCGAATTGGAGGCAGGTTCCGTATGGAATACAGTTCCGCCGCATACGCACGCGCGGCGTAGCGAAATCTATCTCTACACCGGCCTCGGCGATGGGATCGCGGTCCACTTGATGGGCGAGCCGCACCAGACCCGAAGTCTGATTGTCCACGACCGGCAAGCCGTGCTTTCGCCCGCATGGTCGATTCACATGGCCGCCGGCACGCAGCCGTACACATTCGTTTGGGGAATGGCTGGCGAAAACCAGACCTTTTCCGACATTGATCCTGTAGATCTGCATCAACTGAGGTGATTGCCATGAAGAACCAATCGAAGGCGGCATGCCTTTTGCTGCTGTCCTCCGGCTTGATTGCTCAGGAAACGCGTAGCGTAATTTTTGGCAGCGTCGTCGATTCGCAGAACGCATCCGTTGCGGGCGCCGGTATTCTGGTGACAAATACCGACACGAACACGGTCACGCGGCTACTGTCCAACGAGACGGGTTACTATGAGGCCAATCTTCTTCTCCCGGGAAACTACCAGGTGACCGCCGAGATGGCCGGATTTAAGAAGACAGTTCGCTCGGGGATCGTTCTTTCGATCAGCACGCGTGCACAGATCGATCTGCAGTTGGAGGTCGGCGAGGCTGCCGAGACGATCTCTGTGACCGCAGAGGTGCCGCTGCTCGACACCAGCAGCGTCAGTGCAGGGCAGGTGATGGACAGCCGCAGTGTGGTCGATCTACCGACATTCAATAATAGCCCTCTGATGCTGATCAAGCTTGTGCCCGGCATCCAGGCAAGTCCGAACCGGCGTTATAACGGCGTCAATGCGCTTGGCGGAACGAACGAGGCTCACAATGCCGGGAACGTGGGTGGTAATGATTGGTCGATCGACGGTTTTCCCAACATGGGTAATGGCTATAGCGCCGCCTACTTGCCTTACTCAACCACGATCCAGGAATACAAAGTAGAGTCGTCGAACTTCGATGCTTCGATCGGCCACACGAGCGGTACGACCATATCGATCATGACAAGGGCTGGAACCAACAGTCTTCATGGCACCCTGACGGAACAGCACTGGCAGCAGCGATGGAACGGCACGCGGTTTTTTGTCAAGCAGCAGTACTACCGCAACATCGCCGCGGCGGAGGCCGCGGGCGACTTCGCCAAAGCCGAAGAGCTGCGGAATTCCCCGAAGCAGCCGTCCGGACACTCGAATAACTACGCCGGGACGGTGGGTGGACCCGTCGTGATTCCGAAATTGTTCGACGGCCGTAACAAGCTGTTTTTCTTCTTCAGCTACGACGGTTTTGAAGATAGAAAAACAACGGAGTCGACTTTCAACCACACGGTGCCGACGCTTCCACAACGGCGGGGCGACTTTTCTGATCTGCTGCCGATCGGGCCACGCTATCAGCTCTATGATCCGCTGAGCGTTCGTCCCGATCCGGCGCGCCCCGGCCACTTCGTGCGCGATCCGATTCCCGGCAACATCATCCCGCAGCATCGAATTAATAATCCGGCCCACGCGACTTACTCGGATTTCTTTCCAACCCCAAATAACCCGCCGGGAGCGGCTAACCTGGAGCCTCTCAATAACTATCTGGGTGTTGCCGAGCCATATAACTGGAGCTACTCAGCCTTTGCCAACCGGTTCGACTACCAGCATTCCGAGAAACACCGTTTCTTCGGCCGGTGGACATGGCTGAAGTATCGAGAAGACCGCCAGGATTGGACCTACGAAACCGCTCGTGGACTCCAAACAAACGGTGTCAATCGGAATAATCGTGGCCTGACGGCGAACTGGGTCTATACACCAAACAGCACCACGGTACTGGATGTCGCCGCGGGAGTGAACGATTTCCGCGAAGGCAACATCTTGACAGATGTCGCGCTAGGCTACACTCCCAGCAGTGTTGGTCTGCCATCCTACATGGATCAAAAGGCAGGAGAGAACCATGCTCTTCCGATCATGGCCTTTAACGAAGATTCAGGGACCACTTACGACACTCTCGGACAAGCCGTGCCGGCATGGACGTATTTCCAACTATTCTCTGCCAAGGCAAATGTCACCCACATTCGAGGCGCTCATACGATTACAGCCGGAGTGGATGTTCGCGATCATCGACGCTCAGGGGGCAACCCCGGAGAAGTCAACGGGAGCTTTGTTTTTGGCAACAGGTTCACCAGCCGCGAGGAAGATGGCCTGACGCCGGCTGCGAATTTGGGCCACTCATACGCCGCATTTCTAATGGGTCTGCCAACGTCGGCTTCGGTGGACACAAACGCCACTTACGCGCTTAGAAATCCCTATACCGGCTGGTTCGTGCAGGATTCCTGGCGAATTCACCCGCGGCTCACATTGAATTTCGGACTCCGGATGGAATACGAATGGGGACGCCGCGAACGCTATAACCGCGCGATCGGGTGGTTCGACGAAACGATGAAGCTGCCGATCACAGATGCCGCGCAGGCGGCGTACGCACGGAATCCCATACCGGAGCTTTCCGGCAATGC
>CAYTVP010000178.1:0-3942 GCA_964441675.1 uncultured Solibacteraceae bacterium
TTTCAATCTCTTCCAGCTGCTTGCCATGCGCCTGAGATTCCCCTTTTGCTGCTCTCGCAACGTCTATGGGCGCTATGGCGTTTAAGGTACCGTCCTTTACTAGCCAAACTTTGCTTGTACGAAACGAGTCAGTTTCCGGGTGATATGACATGAACACGAGATATCTCTCTCCAGGTGATAACGGTTCATAACCCGTGACTCTGTGTTCTATCACGCGGCCGCTTGGAAGCCGTGCGATGCCTCCCATTCGCAGAATGGACAATGAATTCTCCGGGCTGATTGAGCGATAGAGAGACTTAAAAACTCGATCCACCGTGAGCTTGTATTCCGTATACATTCCCCTTCGGTCTTCGGACAGATAAGGTTGCAGGGAGACAAGCCTTCCGGTAACCACCGTGTCTACCTGGGAGCTTGGTAAGTCCGGCATTCTGGCGAAGGTGACATTTGAATAAACAATAGGAATGAACTTAGGGGAGGGGTTGTCCAGCGGTGGAGCATTTATACCGGGATTGAACGCTATACTTCGTTCACGGTACCCCCGAAAGGCAATTGGGTCCGTTGGCGGCGGCGCTAGCTCAGGAATGATTGAGTCCGTTTGCTGAGCGTTGGTTCTGATAGCTGACAGGAATGCGGTCGCCAGTAGTAGCAACGAAATTCCGAATTTCTTGAACCAAACCCGATCCACGTTGTTTAAATTAGCCAATTCATTACATAAGAGTTTACAAAGTTCCGGAACTACACACTAGCGTCGTCGCGGCTGTTCTGGCGTGATCCTGCTCCAGGCGTACCAGCGCGAAACGCAAAAGTGGACGCCCTCTGCTCGCGAAAGACGTGTCTTTGCCCGCATCGCCCCTAACGGCCACATGTGCCGTCAGCCGATCCATCTCTGCCATACCTGTGGTGTGTTCGAAGAGCCGCGCTCCTAAGGAAGCTTAGTGGTTTGATGTGCCACCAGTTGCCACTGTCCGCCCTTTTTTGCCCAAACGTGGATCAGGCGAAAGCTGGCGGTTTGTTCCTTGCCATCCCGCGATGTGTGCATTTTTAATCCGGTAGTCAATACCGCCGCGTTTTCGAACACTTGCACCTTCGGATTCAAATGCTCCACCGAGATGTACTTCTGTACCCCGCTTTTGATCGAATCGATATAAATCTTCTTGGTATCGATAGCTCCCGTCGAATGGGTGTAAACCAAGTCGTCCGCCAACAGCTTCTCGAGCGATGCGACGTCGGATTTCATAACGGCCGCCGCCCAGGCCTTGTCCTGATCGATGATGGTCGAGGGATTCTCCGCCGCCAGGGCGGCCATTGCAACCAGAGTCGCAGATAATACACGCAGAGTCGTTTTCATTCCACCTGCTATAGTATTGGATTCCCGTACCCTACGGGCTTTCCATGGCGGATATTGCGTTTGATGAGACAGCACTGGTACTCCGGGCCAAAGAGGGTGACGATACCGCATTTTCCGAGCTTGTAAAGCATTACGAGAGGAGAATCTTCCGAACCGCGCGCAACATCACACAAAGTGATGAGGATGCCGAGGATGTTATCCAGGAAGCGTTCATGAAGGCTTATAGCAATCTGGACACCTTTCAGGGGAATTCCAAGTTTTATACCTGGCTTGTGCGGATCACCGTCAACGAAGCCTTAATGAAGCTGCGAAAGCGCAAGACGGACCGCACGGTATCCCTCGATGAGGAATTGGATACTGGCGAAGACACGCTCGTGCGGGAGATCGCTGTTTGGGATGGAACGCCTGAGCAGCGGTACTCGCAGGAAGAGATGCGGGAGATTCTGGATGGCGCGATCGAATCCTTAGAGCCTATTTACCGCACGGTGTTTCAATTGCGGGATGTAGACGATTTGTCCACCGAAGAAACAGCGGATGCCCTTGGAATCTCCATTCCCGCTGTAAAAAGCCGCCTGTTGCGCGCACGCTTACAACTGCGCGAAAAACTCACCCGGTTCTTCCAGCGTAAAGGAGACGACGTTTTTGCCTACCTGTAAGGACTTCCTGCATGAGCTTGGCGAGTTTCTCGACGACAAGCTCGATCCGTCCACCCGGAAAGAGCTCGAGAAACATGTGAACGAGTGTCCGAACTGTTGGGTGGTTCTCGATACAACGAAGAGAACCATTCAGGTGTACAAAGGTCAGGAGCCCAAGGAAATCCCCGCGGGCATTCACGATAAGCTGATGACGGCCCTGAAGGAAAAAATGGCTGCCAAAAAGTGTGGGCATACCCATGCGGCCGGCAGCACGTTGCCGCCCGGCTCAGACGAACAAGCCTAGCTGTACAGGATCGGGCGCAGTTACCGGCTCTACCGGCATTGACGCGATCAAGGGCGCCCAGCCCCCGCGGTCTTGCACCGACGAGACAATCAAGCGCTGCTCGGCTCGGGTTATCGCGACATAGAGAAGCCGGTTAGCCTCTTCGCGGCGATGTTGCGCCGCCGTTTCCCGAAATCGTTCCGCGGCCAGATCGCGCACTGTACGGCCCGGTCCGGATCGCCACGTCGCGCCCAGGCCGTCTGCGGAAGAATAGACGAGCGCTGTAGAATCCGCGGTCGCCGCCAGGTCGAGCGACGGGAGAAAGACGATCGGAAACTCCAGTCCCTTGGCGGCGTGCATGGTCATGATGGAAACGGCGTCGGTCGTGGATGACGTGCCGGCGGCAGGCTCTCCCTCCGCTGCTGCTTCCTTCAGAAACGAAACCAGAGATGCAATCGGTTCCGCCGCGACGGTGTGGCGCTCGGCCACAATCTCCAGCAGGCGGCGCAAATTCGCCCGCGCGGCAGGGTCCAATACGTCTTCATATCCGCTGCTATCGAACGCCTGCGCCAGAAGCAAATCGGGAGGGGAATGATCGCGAACGGATCTCTGGCCATCCAGCAATTTCATCAGCCGCCTCACGCCAGGGTTATCCGAATTGCGAGCCGAATGAACCAGGTTCACTTCGGGCACGCGCATGCTTAGCAATACTTCGTCGCCGATCCCTCCGAAAGGCGATCGCATCACTGCCGCTAGCGATACTTCGTCGCGCGGATTGGCCAATACTCGCAACCAGGAAACAGCATCGAGAATCTCCTGGCGTTCAAACAGGGTACGCCCGCCCGTCATCACGCATGGGATGTCGGCGCGTAGAAATTCCCGCCCGTACTCGTCGAAACGGAGCGTAGTTCGAAAGAGAACGGCAATGTCGGAATAGCGTGCCGGCCGGCCGTTGCCCGCGCGAGTATCGACCAGATATTGGCTCACCATCTCCTGGATTCGCCTGCATACCTCCCGCGCCTCTCGTTGGAGCAGAATTTCCTTCGGATCTTCTTCAGCGGTGGGGACGACAAAACGCTCGACCGCGGGTGAGGAATCCGGCGCGAAGACGCGCGATGCGCACAGGTTGGGCGGCTCCATCCCTTCCGCGCGGCCCAGCAGAGCCTCCGCCGCACGAAGAATTTCTTCGCGGCTGCGAAAATTCTCGCGCAGAAAATCGACCACGCCGCCGGATGCTTTTACGTCTTCCCGAAGCTCACGGAAGCCATCCGGCCGCGCGCCACGAAAACCATAGATCGCCTGATTGATATCGCCCACGCCAAAGAACCGGCCTTCGCGCCGGATCAGCTTCAGAAGGCGCCATTGCAGCGGATTGGTGTCCTGCACTTCATCCATCAACACATACTCGAACCTCTGGCGGACTTCGTTCTGAAGATGCGGCTTGTCTTCAAGCAGCCGTATCGAGAACGCTTCGAGATCGTCGAAATCGAGGACAGAGCGAACCCGTTTCGTATCGCCGTAGACGCGGTGTATCTCACGCAACAGGAAATCGAGTGTTTCGCGTTGAGGGTGAAACTTCTCCGTCGCCCAGCTGGTCGCGGCTTCACGGATCGCTTCGCGAAAACCGCCGCGGTATCCGCGCGGCAGCATGATCTCGCCAGGAGATGTCTCTTTTG
>CAYTVP010000178.1:3952-9107 GCA_964441675.1 uncultured Solibacteraceae bacterium
ACTGGTTGGACGGATCGAAAGAGACGTCCAGCCAGTTCATTACCGCGAGCGCGGCTTCGCGCCGGGGAGCAGTATTGGCCGGCTCAATGGTGAGCGCGCGCCTCAACGTTTGCTCCGGCGACGCGACCTGATGTGCCCGCGGCGGCGGAAAGTCATCGCCGGTCTGGCGGACCGCCTCGTATGCGTCAGCCAGTGCCGTCACCGGATCGGAGACACCCCAATGTTCGTATAAATCCAAAAGGCGCCGTTCATCTGCCGCCAGCAACGCATTCAGTACTGTGTGGATCGATTCGGTCAACAGGAGATGCGCGTTGCGCTCGTCCAGAATCTCGAACTCGGGATCGATGCCGGCTGCGATTGCGTGCTCGCGCAACAGTCGCGTGCAGAAGGCGTGTATAGTCAGGACCGGTGCCCGGCCGAGGGGAGAGCGGCGCGCGAGATCCGCGGCCGATTCCTCCACCAGCCGTTTGCGAATCTCATAGGCAGCCTTTTCCGTAAATGTGATTGCCAGAATTCGCGCAGGAGGTACGCCTTGCGAATCCACCAGCCATCGGAAGCGCTCTACCAAAACGCGAGTTTTACCGCTTCCCGGCCCTGCGACCAGGCACACGTCCTGCCCCAGCCTTGTTACCGCCTGCTTCTGCTCACGGGTTAGCGTCATATGTCGCTGCCAGCGCTTAATGTTAGTCCCGCCTCCTCGCGAACCCGGCAAACGGTACGGAAATCGCAAAAACGGCAGTTGCCCGGATTCGCCGGTCGTACGGCGATGTCACCCTGGCCGATCCGTGTAATCGCATCGATCACGCGCTCGCGCGTATCGGCCATCAATTCGGTGGGATTCGAAAGCTCCACAGGACGTCCATCCCCGCGCAGGGGCACGTAAGCAAATCCAATCGGCCGGTAGCCCGCATGTACCAGCGCACTCAGGTACAAGC
This sequence comes from uncultured Solibacteraceae bacterium, assembly GCA_964441675.1. Classification (GTDB taxonomy): domain Bacteria; phylum Acidobacteriota; class Terriglobia; order Bryobacterales; family Bryobacteraceae; genus JAPKYZ01. The sequence continues at coordinate 4,888 of CAYTVP010000178.1, forward strand.
CGCCCTGCACGCCGGTCTCGTTCTTGCGGACACGATCCCTGACGCTGTCCGCACGGGAATACTTATAGTCGATCGCAAATGCTTCGCCGTCGGCGGAACAGTCAAATCGATCGATCCTCCCTCGTACCGTGATACTGGCGGCAAGCGGCAACTCGAAAGACCATTCCGAGAACGACTGCCAGTCCGGCCGCGCTTCGGGAAGGCTTAGGAAAGCTCGCAGCGCGCGCAGCATCTCCAATCGATCCCATTCCACGCGATGTGTGACGACTATGTTTGCTTTCCGCACGATTGCGTGAAATGCGTCCTCGAACACCAAATTAAGATCGCTGATGGGCCGGCCACGCATCTCGCCCAGCACAAAATGTACAAGAGAGCCCTGCTGACGCGGGTCGAACCGCTCGGAAGGCCCGAGCGGAGCCGATACCAGCCGAAGCGTATAACGGCCGAGATATTGGAACGGGCATTGTAGAAATGACTCGATCTCCGACGGTCGCCATTTCTTCCCGGCAGGAATCAAACGCGAAATCAGCTCAGGATTAGCCCGCGCGGAGGCCGGCAGCCGGTCCGCGGCGCTGGCTGCGGATGAAATCTCCGGCCTGGAATCGCGCGCGGGTGAAACTTCCGCATCGAAGCGACTGAGCGCTAACGAGGGAGCAAGTTCCCGGCCGCTGGGGTGAAACCGGGGCCAGCTGAACGTCACCGTAGTTGCGCCGCGTGTCAGGACAACGTCAAACAAACGATCCTCGCGTTCCTGACGCTCGGCGGTAGTCGGCAGCATGATCCCGAACTGACGGAGGTCCACGCGCTGGGCATCACTCAAGATCGCGTCGGGCCCAATATTTTTTGGGAACTCGTCTTCAACGGCACCGCAGACGAAGACCGTGTCAAACTTCCGATTCGCTGCCTCTGCAACACCCAATACGGGGACCACGCCAACTCCAGGCTCCTCCGGAGGGATTGTACTCAGCCGGATGGCCATCCGCACTTCCGGCCAAAAGTCACCCAATGGCATCGTGCGCTCCGGCAAAAGCATTGCGGCGGTGGCGAGGATATCATCCCAGGCGGTAAGCGCCGGCAATGCCTGATGGATCGAGCCCGCGTCGATCCATTCCCGCAATCCGCCCAGCGCGGCAGCCCATTCCGGTGGTGTCCGATAAAGCGTCTCCCAGCCGCTGATCGCTTCAAAGCGCGCGCCGGCGTCGCCAAGATCCGCTAGCCCTTGTGCCGGAAGCCGCTCCCGCATTGCATAATCAAGCTCATCGCCGGCCTCTGTCGCGCCGTATCCCGATATCGCCAGGGAAAAGACGTCGATCAACCGCGACCAATCCCAGCCACTTAATAGAGCTTCGATTACTCCGGATAAATAGCGAATGACCGGATGGTGCTCGATGGGAAGTGGAAAGTGAAAATGACCGGGTATGCCAAATCGAGCGAAAGCGGTACCGAGCAGCGCCGCATAGGGCTTTTCCTCGCGGAGCAGCACGGCGATGCTCTCGGCATGTTGTCCGCCGGCGATCGATTGCGCGATACGGCGGGCAATCTCTGAGGTTTCTTGCTCGCGGCGGAGCGCGGAAAACTTTTCGATGCGGAGCGAAGCAGCTCCCTCTCCGGAATCCGGCAAGGCCGCTTCCGGCTCTGTCTCCAACCCGCAATCAACCAGCCGGGCCTCGACTGCGGTGGCGATCGATGCAAAGGCTCGAAGCTCAGCGCTTGCGCCCGGGAGGCGGCTGGCTGCCGCAGCAAAGCCGGAAAAGGAAGTACCCGAGGTAGAAAGTTCCTGTAGAAGGCGGCGGATGCGCGCGCGGAAACCGGGAAATTGCCGCACGCTTTCGAATGGGGGAAGACGAAGCTGCTCAAGAGTCCGCCGGATCAGTCCGTCGAGTTGAGCGTGGCTTGCATATCTTGGCGGACTTAGGCCATTCTGTCGTGGAGTTGGTGGATCAGACGACGTAGCGGACCTACCGCAGCAGAGGCTTACCCTGAGCCTCGCTCAGCATCTGTTCAAATTTCTTCTTCTGGTCGTCGTTCAGGATCTTGAGCATCTGCTCCTTGCCATGGAGGCGCGTCTCATCCATCTGCACTTGCAGGTCGTGCACGTACTTCATGAAGTCATCCAGGACGATTTCCATTTTCTCAACCTGCTGAACGTCAAGATTGAGATCACGCTTAAAGCGTTCGAGGACGACACGCTTATCTTCGAGCCGCATTGTCTTGGCGCGCGCCGCGGCCTGGCGGGCGTTCAGCTTCATGCCGAGGACGCCGGTAGCAGCGCCGCAAAGGAAAACCAGCAACAGGGTGAAGAGGACCTTCGGATTAGACCAGGAGATCCGGGTGCCTATCATTTACTTACTGGAAATCGTCGTAGGAAGCCAGACTGACAAAAACCCGGCCTCGATCCTCGAACTGTTCGCCCACCAAGTGGACTTCGGGGCGATCGTCGATCAGCATCCGTACTGGCGCTTCGGCAAATTCCTGGCGCGGCAGTTCGCCGTCAGTGGTCCACATCGCGACGCCCATTAATACCAGCAATGCGGCCGATGCGTATACCAGGCGCTGCCCGAACGTACCCGTGAAGATCGACCAGAATGTCGCCTGGGAGTCTTCGGCTTGGATACGGGCCAGCACGCGGCTGTAAAAGCCGGGTGGCGGCGACATCTCCGGTCCGCGAAGTGTTTTGCGAATCAACAGCGCCTGCTCCGCAAACTGGTCCAGCAAAGATCTGTCAGCCGGATGATTCTCAAGCAGGCGGTCTACGATTGGATCAACGGCGCCAGACAGGCGGCCATCGAGATAATCTTCAGCCCTTTCCCTAATACGCTCTTCCATCGCGTCTTTCCTTACTTTCTATCATTCTTCCCGGCATCAGCTGGACAAAACAGATCCTGGCTGTCGCAGAATGCGCTGGGCGGCTTTTAATAGTTTTTGGCGCGCACGAAACAACTTAACCTTAATCGTATTTTCGTTCATTCCGGTCATCTGCGCCAGTTCTTCCACTGAATGACCCTCTACTTCCTTCAAGAGGATCAGGTTCCGATCCTCCTCGCTTACTTTTCCGAGGAGCTTCAGAACCAACTCCCGCTTCGCCAACTGATCGTCGACCGGCATCTGACGATCCGCGTTGATCTCCGAGTTTTCCATCATTTTGGTATCGTCTTCGGAAATATCGCTCTCATACACGAGCTTGCGAACGCGCTTCTTTCGAAGGTAGTCGTAGCACTCGTTCGTGGTTATCTTATAGATCCAGGTGAGTAACGAGCTACGTCCGTCGAAATTCTGTATAGAAAGGTATATTTTGGTAAATACTTGCTGCGCAATATCTTCCGAATCATTTTGGTTGCGCAGGATGCCATAAATAATGGAGAAAACCTTATTCTGATACCTCTCCACGAGATCTCGAAAGGCACCTTCATCCCGTGCCTGAACGCGCTGGATGAGGTCGGCTTCTTCCGATTGGCGAGAATCCACTTTTTTTAGGGCGCTAACAGTCTTCGTAAGGTGCGGCCACCGGACCTGAGCGATTGAACCTGCTTGTGGAACGCCGTCCATAACATGATACCGGACGCATGGGAACGCTCCCAGGTTTCGTTGTTTCGGTAGTCCCGGCCGTGCGCCGTCCGCATCAAAAGGCAACCTCCGCGCATCCATAATATTGGCGGGTTTGTGCGGACAGGGGCTGGGATTTCATCAGTGCTTTGCACAGCGATCCAAAATATCGATATTCTAGAAGAAGAAGGGTTCTCATCACGACATGATTCAGCTCACGGAAAAAGCGATCGGTAAAGTTCAGGAAATTCTGGCGACGCAAGAACCGAAGCCCGCCGGATTGCGAATTGCCGTGGTCGGTGGCGGATGCTCCGGATTCAACTACTCCATGGCTTTCGAGAACGCGCCAGGCTTTTTGGATAAGACTTATCAGTTCGGCGAACTGAATGTCTATGTCGATCAGGCCAGCCTACTGTATCTGGACGGCGCCGAAGTGGATTACGTGGAGTCCTTTGAAGGCTCCGGGTTCAAGTTCAGCAACCCCAACGTAAAATCCACCTGCGGCTGCGGCAGCTCCTTTAACGCTTAATCGCTCAATTTTCTACTCCGCTCGGGCATAACACTGCGGAAGCGCAGTAAGCTCGGACTATGTATATCGCCCTCAACGGGACCTTGGTAACCGGCAGGGTTCCGTGGCCCGATTTTGCCGAGCTGGCCAAGAAGTCCGGCTATGGCGG
>CAYTVP010000179.1:0-899 GCA_964441675.1 uncultured Solibacteraceae bacterium
AAAGCGGCTTCGTCTGCACGAATCGATAGTACAGACCAGTTGGTAATGTTATCAAAAAGAAATCCTGACTTTAATCGATCTTTCATTTGCGTAGACTGGCGATATGTTCGCTAAAAACGTGGCCGGCTCGGCAGAGTTTTCCCCCGAGAAGATGACAAAGAGCACAATAGCGGCGGGTGAGTTCCTCTTCGCCGGTCTGAACTCGTTTGAGGCCGGGCAGGAACACGCGCCGCATGTTCATAAGGGGCAAGATAAGTTGTATGTCGTGCTGGAGGGCAACGGCATAGTTACTGTCGGCGACGAGCGGGAGACGTTGTCTCGCGGAGATACGGCATTCGCCCCGTCCGGCGTCCTGCATTCGATACGAAATCCTGGCCCGGAGCGGTTAATCGTTATGACGGTGCTGGCTCCGCCGCCGCGGAAATGAAGACGGCTCTCAGTAAGCAGTACGGCCGTCGGTCGCAAAACGATTGAACTTTGGTGCCTTCACTTTCGCCATGGAGTCGAGTCCGGATTGCAGGCGGACTCGCGCCGCCCGAGCCTCGGCGGTCTCGGAACCCTGGCTGATCGGTGATTTTTCCAGCGGATCGTTTTTCCAGTCAAACAAGCGGCCGTCCATATAAAGCTTCCAGCGGTGGTCCCATGTGAGCCGGGTTGGCGTAAAGTCGACCTTGCAGCCCGGATGCGGGTCGAAGTGGGAGAACAGCCATTCGCGCGGGTTACCGGCCTGGCCGCGAAGCTGCGGAATAAAGCTTCGGCCATCCAATGGCCTGTCGGGAAACCACTTAGCGCCCGTTGCTTCGCAGATGGACGGGATGAAGTCCGTGGAATCGACCAGGTCCTCGCATACCTGTCCCGCTTTCGTCACTCCCTGCCATCTGGCGATCAAGGGGACGCGC
>CAYTVP010000179.1:909-9090 GCA_964441675.1 uncultured Solibacteraceae bacterium
CGCTGGTAAGCCCCTTGCCGCCTGGGACGGTACCGCCGCGCGCCGCGGAGCTCACTTCCCTGGGTGTGCCATTGTCGGCGTAGAACAGCACGAGCGTACGGGACCCCAGCCCGAGCTGGTCGACCTTCCCGATGACGCGCCCCACCATCTCATCCATGTACGCCACCATGTCCGCAAAGTACTTAGGGTCGTCCTGGAGCCGGTTTCCATGTTGCCATGCGGCGCTTCGCGGGGTAGGGTTGAACGGGCCGTGCGTCAGCGCCATCGGATAGTAGGCAAAGAACGGCTTGGCGCGATTTCGTTCCATAAACTCTTCAAGATGCGCGGCGAAGAGATCCGGTCCGTACTTCCCTTTGGTGTCCGTTCGAAGCTTTCCATTCTCGTTTATGACAGGGTCGGCGTAGCGTGAGCCTTTCGCTTCGGTATCCCGGTCGTGCCACAGGAGGTAGTCTTCAAACCCACCTTGTTCCGGTAGCATTCCGGTTCGATAGCGCGGAGAGCCCTTTCCTTCATAACTGTAAAACTGCCACTTACCGGTGATGGTCGTTTGGTAGCCGCTTTGCCGCATCATGTGTCCGAAGGTTTTCTCCTGGGGATCCATGAGCCCGAAACCCTTCCAGTTGCGAAAGTTATGCTGTCCAGTCATCAGCTGGACGCGGGTTGGCGTGCAAAGCGGTTGCGCATAGGCATAGTTGAACTTCACGCCGGCCTTGGCAAGACGATCCAGATTCGGCGTGCGGTAAGACGTCCCGCCATAACAACCGAGACACTCCTGGCCAAGATCGTCCGCCATGATCAGGAGAACGTTTGGGCGGGCTTCCGCCGATTGCGCCAGGGAGATTCCCGCGGAAGCTGAAAGAAAGGACCGTCTAGTCATTTGTATTCCTTAACCATTGCCAGTGTACTGATGTTACTAGTGTTACTAAACACTTTGGCGGTTGACTGAACCTGTGTAAATTCTGTGGCGCACGCTCAAAAGTTTTGTTCTCTCCTGAAGTGGATTGTCACTATACTCATGCTTTACATTGTTGTCGTTTTACTGATGTTTACTTCTGGAGGATTGACCGTATGTCCGCTCGTCTATTGTGTTTTCTCCTCACCGTAAGCTTTGCTTACGGTGATTCTATAACTCCCTCTTCGTTTAGTGCTCACATTGCCGCGATAGGAGGAACCGCCACTCTTCGAAAAACAGTCACGATCAGCCCGATAGCCACCGCTCCCGTCGATCTTTTCTTTTTGACTGACACTACCGGAAGTATGGGCGGCGCAATCAGCAACGTCCGTACAGGATTCTCGTCGGTAGTCAGCAGTGTATCGGGAGTCGCAAGCGACGCCCGGTATGGGGCGGGGCAGTATCGGGACATTTTTGACAGCTTTACGTACAGCCTCGATCAAGACCTCACAGCAAATCCGGCAGTAGTTCAAACCGCGATTAACAGTTGGTTTGCTTCAGGCGGCGGAGACACGCCGGAAGGCAACCTGATCGCGCTCGAGGAAGTGGCCAACACGACGTCGTGGCGCGACGGCTCCCAGCGCATCCTGGTTTGGACCGGAGATGCACCAGGACACGACCCAAGAGGCTCCTCCACAGAGGCTTCGGCTACGGATGCGCTGAAGAAGGCGGGCGTCGAAGTGATCTCGATCAGCGCCAACTCGGGCCCCGGTATTAACTCCACGGGGCAGGCTCAGCGTATCTCCGACGAGACGGGTGGCTCGTTTTTGGGGAGTTTCAGCTCGAGCGTTCTAGTCGATGAGATCATAGCCGCGCTGACTGCGACGCTGCTCACCTATAATCTGGTGGAGCTGACCGTGGAGGGAATGCCTTCTGGTGTTGATGTTGCATTTTCGCCGGCATCTTATTCAGGCGACTTTGACCGCTCGATCAGCAGGGACTTCGTTTTCGATACTACGTTTACCGGTCTTGCTCCGGGAACGTATAACTTCGACATCGCGGCCCGCGTAGACGGCCGGATCGTGGCGTTGGAGTCGGATCGGATCACAGTGGGAGTTGTGCCGGAACCATCAACATTTGCGCTGTTTGGGGGAGCCGCGCTGGCGTTTCTGGCGGTTCGCCGACGTGCTACAAAATAGCAGGAGTAAGAACAAAAAGGCGGACCAACAAAGTCCGCCTTTTTTATGCACAAGGACAAAATTACTGGGGGTTTACACCCGGAATAATTTTGCGCCATTTAACATAATCGAAACTCCACGTGTAGTTCTGGCTGAAGATCTTCCCGTTCCAGGAGATGTCGTTCTTCAGACTGGCTGCAAACAACTCATCGCCTCGGTTCCGGTACAAAGGATCTCCGCTGACTGACCAATACCACGCGAATGCAGGCGCCGTCAGATTGATGAGAGAGGTATCGCCCTCACGGCAGCCCCAATCGCACCGCGGACCCAACACTTCGGGATTCATCACGAGAGTCTGTTGACTCGGAATCCAGGCATTCGTCCAGATCCAATCGAGCGCCGTCTTTACCACTCGAGGAACACGCGGATCTTTTGTTGTTTCCCAGTAATCAATGAGCGATCGCATGCCGAGACCATCCATAAAGATCTGGTGGTATTCGAACGAGTCGCTGACGGTAAGCGAGTCGAACATTCCAATCAGAATGTCGGCATACTTTGTGGCCAGAGGTGATTGTGTACCGTTGATGCGATCGTTCGCCAGAATGACCCTTAAGTAGTAAGCGACTTCACGAATGTAGGTTTCTTTAATCTGCCCGCCGCTTCGGTGCATCGGGCCGTTAGTAAGCATCATATTAAGGGCACTCGTGAAGCGCGGGTCCTGCGTTTCCTTATAGGCGCGCTCCAGACCATCCACAAACGCGCTATAGCCGGGAACAAAACCCTTGGCGGTCGCCACCCAATCCGCGTACTGCGAAGCGATGTTCAGGGCGCAGCCCTTCCAAGCGGCGTTGCCCGTATAATCAGCGACCTTATAGTAAACGGCCGCGCCGTCGTAAAACCATTCCTGCGATTCGACACCGAAGGACATTTTCTTTGACGCACCGGGCACCGGGCACCATTTATATGCAAGGTTCGTCATCGTGGATTCCCAGCGTGCCTGTTGCGGGATAGGTAGCGGCGCCGGCGGAGCCCAGGCGGATGTCCATGGCTTTGCCATCGCTACAGGCTGCAGCTGTTCGAAACGCATCGGGACAGCGACGGTACGCCAGGTAGGTTCGTTTTGTCCGCGCATGTCAAACTCGAGCGTCACTGGGCCGGGAGGAGTAGACGGGCTAACAGTTAGCTTTATAAAAAATTGATCGTAACCCTGGTAGGAGTAAATTGCATCGGCAAATGGCGCCTTGCCGGTCGGACATAGATTGGCCTGGCACCAGAATTCTACTGTGACACCAGGTGGAAGATTTCGGACGTTCTTCCGGATGTAGACATGCTGGTATCGCTGGCTTACACCAACTTCCAGAATGCCGGTCTCAATTCCCGTAAAGGTGACGCGTTTCGTTCCAGCACAGGCATAAGAACCTGTGGGCACGATTGTAAAGTCGGATCCGGATACATTGCAGACGGTATATGATTTCGTCTGGTTTAGCGGCCATGGCAACGCACTGGAAGAACGAAAACGGACTTGCGTGCCGTTGACGAAAGCATGGCCCGGTGCGGTGATAACATTCGTCGCCGGGTTAATTGTCGCCGGCACGAATGAAAACCAGGCCTGATGTAGGTGTATCCATCCACTAGAACCAATGTGGATGCTGCGCGTGCCATAAGTTCCAATCAAGTGATGGCTGGGTACTTCCTGAGATTGAGACAGTTGCGCGACGGCAAGAAAACAGATCAAGACACGCCAGGCGTGTACGATGTTCATTTTTTTCAAATCCCTTAGGTGATCTCTTGCTTTGGCGTGCGTCCCAAAGCGAACCACCGCGTGAACACTGCGGCGGTAGTTAGCTCATCGGAGCCAGAGTTTGGCGGCAGAACCGGGTCTGTCCCCGGTGCCGCGGTGAAAAATACCTACAGGGTCTGAGTTGACTGTCTTAGGCCATCGGCAGAAATCGCGCAATACAGCACTGCCGACGCGCTGTAAATACCACTGTCTTTTGGCGAACGGCGGCGGGTATATTACCGCGGAAGCCAGTGTAGGCGCCGATATCCGTGGCTAAGGGCACGCGTTACAAGAGTTACGTGCTGTTGCCGTGGCAAATGAAGAGCAAAGTTGGTTCGTTCCTGGGACTAAGGGCGGAGAGGCCGAGCTGAGGTGTTTTGAGGTAGGGGATAAGGCGTTCGCCTTTGGGTGGGTCCAAGAACAAAAAGCGCGAGGACAGCCTCGCGCTTTTTAGTTATAGATCTGAAATTCGTGTGGGCGAAACGCTAGGCCCGACGCCGGCGCCAGAACTTCGCGCCGACGAGACCCGCCCCGCAGGCTGTCAGAAGCCAGCTGGATGGCTCCGGCACCGCAGCTGAGGAATAGATCAGGTTGTCGACGGCGAACAGCCCGGCCTGAGATTCATCGAAATCGATGCTGACAGAACGAATATCCGATGCCGCGTAAGAAACCTTGGCCTCCAGGAAAAACAACTCGGTCACAAAAGTCACTGGGATTGCCGCCAACAATGCGTTTCCGCTGTCAAAAATCGATACTGTCGCAGCCGTTACCGGTAAGCCGGATGTGTTCAACCCAACACCAAATTCGAATGATTCGGCAGCATGAGCAAATGTCCAGCCAAGAATTCCGGCGGGATTTCCCAACAGGGAAGGATCGCTAATATATAGCGACTCGCCAGGTCCATAGGCGCCATAGTGCGCCTGGTCGGATGGCGACCCGTTAAGAGTATAGGAGAAGGTGACACTCTTGACCGTAAGCCCGTCGGCGGGAGCTGACAGTTCGTCGAATGTCAAGGAAACGGTCGCTGCATGCGACGCACCCGTTAGAAGAACAGCTAAAAACAGACCTTTGAGCTTCATGTTTAATTGTCCTTTGGCATCGCGAATACTAACGGTCACGCGGTTAACGGCACCGATTTTGAACCGTCATTTCAGCGAAATTAGCTCCACGAATGTGATGGTAATGCTGCTGAGCATCGGCCGTCAAACAAACGTCTACACACCATCAAGATGAGAGTGTGGCAGGTTCAGGCACTTTTTCTCATGAATTCTTCCTGTTTTTGCCGGCGCGGATGGCAGCGAAAAAGACGCCGGGGTGCTGCCATACCGTTTCCGATAGTGATAAGCTTCACCGACATGACTGCGCAATCTGTCATTCTCGTGGGCGCGGCGCTGTGTTTCTCTGCCGCCTCATCTCTATGCCAAACGCCGGGTTCGGCCTCCCAAAAGACCTTCAATACGGTCCGCCAGAAGCTGCTTGAAGGAAAGAAGGTGGTTGGGGGCTCGGTATCGTCCCCGGATCCCGATGTTTATTGCGCCATGGCGGGCTCAGGATTCGACTTTTTATGGATTGAGATGCAGCACAGCACGCTGACATTTCAAGAAGTTGCGCGAATGATCTGGGCATGTCGCGGGGCGGAGGCGATTCCCTTTGTTCGTGTTCCGGATGCCACCGAGGGAGACATTCAAAAGGCCACCGACCTCGGCGCGCTCGGGATCATTGTGCCGATGGTGGACACAGTCGAAAAGATCAAAGCGGCGGTGAAGTTTGCCAAGTATCCTCCCCTTGGCGCGCGCAGCCAGGGCGGCGGCCAGTATCGAGCTCTCTGGGGTGATCAATATCGCGAGTTCGCGAACGAGAACATTATGGTGGTGGCGATGATCGAGAACCCGGCCGGGGCTGCCATCGTGGATCAGATCGTCGCCGTTCCTGGCGTTGACGTGGTCTTCGCCGCCAGCACCGATCTGAGCAGTTTTTCCGGATGGAAGCAGGGCGATCCGAGGTACGAGAGTATGGTCACCAAGATCCGGGATTCGGTAACGAAGGCGGGAAAACAGCTTGGCGGACCACTGGCATGGAAGGATCGGCAAGGATACTCCTTTTTCCAGGGCCCCGGGGAGACCACTTTGGTGCGGCAGGGCGCAAAGCTGGTGCTGACAGGAGAATCCGAGGGTCAGAAGAAGGGTGTTGCCCCGATCGAGGGAACCGAGCGTAAGAATTAAGTTTGTGCGCTTTGGCAATCAGGCCGAAGGCGACCCTGGATTCGGCTTGCTACTGAACTCCCGGGCATCCCCGGGTGCATTCCTAAAGTGGTTTTTGGGTTGCGATGAAATCACGGGGTTGAGTGGCGAAAACTGGATGCGCCTGGTGCCTCCAGTAGCTCAGGCTGTCACGGGGTTTGAATGGATGACAGAGTCCGATCGGTGGATCGTGCAGAGACGCATTTTCCACTTCGTAGTGAGGGCGTTCACCATTCTGTGGCGACCGGGCGAGCATAAACCATACCGGGAGCTGTTGGGCCGCCCGAGCCATCTCGTTAGGGCGGCGGCTGCGTTGTCTCTGGGTAGAGTGTTCTTCGGTGTGAAAACAGAGGCAAAGGTCAAAAAGGCTCCGCCTCTTCGGAGATGCTGTCGTCGATTCAGCATCAGGAGGCGATCGCCGCAGGCGTAGCAGGAGCGTTTCTCCACGGAGCCAATTGGGGTTTCGAATCTGACTGGGCATCGTTTAGTGCCGGTTTTGATATGAAACCCTGGTTCATCGAGACACTCCGAAACAGCGCGCAAGAACCTGATATTCCACATATCCAGGCATTGGAATTTTATGCGCACGAACTCTTCGCCTACGACGGTTATGCCATCCGGGAGTTTTTGAACATGGGAAGAAGCCGCTTAGCCGTGATGACCGCCACGGAGGCAGTTGACGCAATTCCCAGGCTACTTCCTGTTCTGGAGGAGATGGCGGCATCAAACGACTTGGCTGTCGCTGCAGCGATTCGTGAATACCTTGCCGACCCTTTCCATCATGCCGGATTGCAACGCATGCATAAGCAAGAAGACGAGAGTGCATAGCGGCGGTTGCGGAATAGTATTCTGGCCTTCATAAGCGATTTCCTCGGCGCTCCGGCTGCGCGAACGCCTCCGCCACTTTCAGCGCAAGAGACGACGTATCCGCGTACGAGATGTTCGAAATCACGGCCACGACGATCCCGGCTTCGCGAAACGTCCTCAACGACACCAACCTCCGGCCCAACAACTAGCCGTCATAGCCGGCCACCTGCGTGGGTTTACCCGCCAGTGTGACGGTGTCGAGGTCTCAGCCAAGACCGTAACCTGTCTCCTGTCCGGACGCCAGTTACTGTGACGTCTGGAGTAATTGCACGGTGGCCGGCTGCAGCAGTGTGCCGCCGTCAATCGCGACACCGAAGCGGGCGCATCACGTGCAGGCCGTGGCAGACGTGAGGATCGTAACCGAAATCCTGGCAAGTAGACCGTCGCCGGGTCCGCCGCGCGCTTGCCCGCCGCGCTCATCAGGATCCCTCTGCGCCACCGAAAGATCGGCGTATTTGGGCCTACGAGCAGGAGACTCGCACATTCACGATAATGGTTTGAGCGGCGTCCGCAAACTCACGTCCTGATGCCCGGGTGGCGAAACTGGCAGACGCAACGGACTTAAAATCCGTTGGTGGGCAACCACCGTGCGGGTTCAAGTCCCGCCCCGGGCACCAAAATCGATTCCTCGCGTTCTTGTGCACCTTCGGGCCGTCATTTCGGTGCCGGTGCTGGCGTTCTACAATGACCTGGGGCTTCGAACCTAGAGCCTACGACCGGAATGTGCGCACGCGCGAAAGGTGGAGCTATGAACATCGTCGAAACGCTTCTCGGCTCAGGAGCCGATGGCGCAATCAAACAACTAGCTGGGCAGTTTGGAGTAACGACGGATCAAGCCGGATCGGTGCTGGGAACGGTTGTTCCCGCATTGGCTGGAGGCCTGAAGGAGAAGGTGGATGCCGGCGCCGGTGCCGGTTTGTTGGATTTAATAACCGACGGGAGTCTAACGAAATTTGCCTCGGACCCTGCACAGCTGTCGAGCCCGGCTGCGGCCGAGACCGGCAAGAGTTTACTGTCGCAGTTGTTTGGAAGCGGCGACCTATCAAACCTTGTTTCCGGTATCTCCGAAAAGTCGGGAGTATCGAGCCCCATCATTCAGACGATGCTACCGATCCTCGCGACGGCATTTATGTCCTTTCTGTCCAAGAAAGCGCAGGGGGGGAGTCAGGAGGACTTGCTCGGAACGCTCGGCGTGCTTGCAGGCGGCGGAGAAGGGATCCTCGG
>CAYTVP010000180.1:0-9090 GCA_964441675.1 uncultured Solibacteraceae bacterium
ATGTGCGGACCATAGCCGATACGCCCACCCTGATCCAGCGCGTTTGTGATGTCGTTCACGACACACTGCACGTGTCGCGCGTGGAACTATCGTTGATCGACGGCGATGGGCTACAGCTCGCCTATGCCAATGGCGCCGGCCAGGCGGGAGAACTGACATTACCCCTTCGGGCTCAGGACAGAATCGTTGGGCTAATGTCGCTGGGACCGAAGAAAAGCGAGGAGCCGTACAGCAAGTCGGATGTGCGGCTTTTGGAGAACGTCGCCGGGCAGACAGGACTTGCTATCGACAATAGCCAGCTGACGGCCGCGATGGCCAAGGAACTTGCGCTACGGGAGCGTGTCAATCGTGAGATGGAGATCGCACGCGAAGTGCAAGAACGATTGTTTCCGCATTATCTGCCGTCCGTTGCCGGATTGGAGTATGCCGGCCACTGCCGTCCGGTGTTAAGCATCGGCGGGGACTATTACGATTTCTTTGCCATAGACTCCGGCTTGGCGCTGGCCGTCGGCGATGTTTCGGGAAAGGGGGTTGGGTCCGCGCTACTGATGGCCAGCCTCCAAGGAGGCCTGCGAGTCGAGGCAGCGGCCGGCAGGACGGATCTTGCGCACATGATGGCTGACCTCAACCGGTTGATCTTCGATCTTACGCCGCCGAGCAAGTATGCCACGCTGGTTTACGCACAATACGATGCCCCGAATCGGCGCCTGACGTATGTGAATGCCGGACACAACGCACCCTTCGTGCTGCGCGGATCGGAAGTGATCCGCTTGGAGGCAGGCGGGCCGGTAGTAGGCCTGCTGCGGCAGGCCACGTACTCGCAGGAAACTCTCGAGATGCAGCCCGGCGATCTGTTTGTCGGGTTCACCGACGGCATCAGCGAAGCAATGAACGCCGACGATGAAGAATGGGGGGAGGATCAAATTATTGAAACTGTCCGCGGCGTGCGCGAGGGCATGCCGCAAGAGGTGATCGGCAAGATTATGGAGGGCGCGGATCGCTTCGCGGCCGGCGCTCAGCAAAACGACGATATGACGGTGATCGTGCTGAAGATCGTATAAGTCACAAATCATCGAAGAATATTTCTCCCGCGAAATCAGCGTTTAGCTGCGTGCGCCAGCCGCAGAATTGCAAATGCGCTCTATAGCCTTGGGGCGCCGATGCCTGAAAGAATCTATAAGCTACAACCCAATCGGACGATTCATTTGCGTGGATTTGATGACCTGGGTGCCGCTGCCGCGCTGCATTCGGCCACGCCATCCAGCTTCAAGGTGTCGGGCGTGTTCCGGGATGCCGCGGATTTCGCGGTTGTGATCCTTTACGACGCCGACAACTTCTTCGAGCATCCACGGCTGAAATATCTGCCGGATTTCGACTTCGCCGGTCTGACGTTGCAGTTCGACGTGCACTATGACGGGCTGATGCCGCTGGATTCGCCGAAGTATCCGACTATTGCCTGGCCTTTTCTCGAAGTAGTTCGCGAGGACGGCTCGCCTGCGCAAATTCGATTCTTTGATCATGCGGAGCAAGTGGGCGGAACCTATGCCAAGGCGAAGGGTTCATTCACAGTCGCGGCCAACGAAGCCCGCCAGAATGATCGCGTCACGCTTTGGTATCTCAACTATCCCTTCTCGTTCGTAGTTGGCCAGACGGTGTGTTCGTACGTGATTACCGGTTCCGCTACCGGAGCGGTCCACTGGATCGAAATCGACGGCACACGATACCAGACGACGCAGGTTGACGGCGATACCAATACGTCGATCGCCGGGCGGCTGGCGGATCTTGTGGCTGCCAGTCCGCTTGTAACAGTGACCGTCGTCGTCGGAAATCAGATCGATATTGAGAATCGAAGCGATGGCGGATCGTATTTGGTGGCGTCGTCGGCAGACGAGGGTGTGACGGTGACGCTAGGCGGATCCGGCCCCAACGCAGCGGCTCAAGGTCTTGCCGCGGCGATCAATACAACGGACTTTAGCGCCGAAATTTTTGGTTTGTCCGCCACGGTCTCCGGAGCAACGATTCACATCGAAGCCACCCGGCCGGGGATTGACGGCGATTTCGTAAACATGTACGCCACCTGGAGCAGCGACCGCTTGAAAACGGTCGAGAGCGAAGTGCCGTTCTCCTTTGGAAGCTCGAACGCCACGTGGCGGGTGACGCTGGATTTTCAACTGCTGGGTATCTCGCGCATCCGGCAGATGTGGATGACCTTTGCGCCGCCGCTACGCATAGGAGAAGCGATTGAGCCTACCGAGTGGACGGCAACGTTCACGAACTGGACACTCCTGGGGCCGGAAGAGAAGCGGATGCTGCAGGTGGCAGGTCTGGATTCGGTGCGGGTGGAGGAAGACGATTCCTGGTGTACCTATTCCGGCAATTGGGTAGACTCACGCGAGGACTCGGGCTTCTTTTCCGGCGGATTCGCGCGCGGCACCACCGACCCTAGTGCACAGGTCACTGTGAAGTACGCATGTCCAGTCGAGCACGATCTTTATATCGGAACCACGCTGCATCAGGATCGCGGGAGCGTTGGCGTTCGATTGGACAATGACACCGAAGAGTCGCTGGATTGCTATTTGCCCATCCTTCCTAGTGATTCTCAAGTGCACGCTCGCCGACGTGTTCGCTCTGGCGTTCCACCAGGAGAGCATTCGGTTACTATTCGCATGCTGTCGGATAAGCCTTTCTACTTCGACTTTCTCGAAGCGGCAGTCCCCTCGGATGTTCCCGACAATCTGCCGGCGGTGGCATCGATGGCGCCGGCGATGGATTATTCAACCGACCATACGTACAAACTCCCGCCTGCGCGCATCCTTTGGGCGTTTGACAAACTCGGATTCGCCGGACCACTCAACGTCTACCTGGGAGTGTTCTGGTGGAACCAGCGCGATCGTGTGGGCGCATATGTGCCAAACGCGTTTGCGCCCTTAGGCGGTCAGTTCGTTGACGGCGATGGGGTGTTTGTCGAGATCGGCGATCAAAAGGTCGGAAAGACCGTATTGGGCGGCGAAACGCCTGAGTTGATTGCGGCCCATTTCGAACGCTTGATCAATGCCAAGTTCGTCGGCGTGTATGCCAAAGCCCAAGGCAACATACTCGAGGTCTTCTCCCGGTCTCCGAAGGCGGCATACGCATTTCCGTTCAACGCCTGGGCGGAGACAGTGACGGGTTCGACGGGAAGCGTCATCCCGAATGGTCATTTGCTGGATGGGATTCCCGGAACCTGGCGTGTCGATCCAGCGCGGGGAGCGCTGAATGCAGGAGCGCGCGCCTGGCTGGCGGACTTGTTCGCGGAATGCAAAGCACGGAACCGCGAAGTAACTATTGCCAGTTCGATGGAATTGGTGAATCCTCCGCCTGAATTTCCTGCACGCTATCCAGATGGATTGCCGGTGGAAACGGTAATCGGCTTTGGATCGCTGCTGTCGACGCATTGTGCGTTTTCGAGCCCAATGCTGGCGTACCACAAGACGTTGTTTGCCGAGCTTGCCGCAATGATGACAGCAGCGCAGCTAACTCCGAATCTGCAATTGGGCGAGTTCGTCTGGTGGTTTTTTACAAACTATTCGGCGGCCTCGAATCCTGCCGGAGGAATGGCCTTTCATGATCCGGACACCGCCGCCGCCGCGGCTGCTACACTGGGCCGGCCGCTGCACGTCTTTCGCGGACCTAACGATGATCCGGGGGTGAACGGCGGCGCCGACGCCGTGTTTCTGGCAAACCGTCTGCGCGAATATGCCGCGGCAATCATCAGTCATGTAAAGTCGGTATACCCTGTCGCGAAGTTCGAATTGCTGTATCCATACGACGTCAACCATCCGGAGCCTGTTGGAGTCCACAATCTGGGCGGAGCCTTGAACCGCTTCGTGAATTTTCCGGAGGCTTGGGCGAATAAGGCTTCGAGCGGATTCGACCGGCTCAAGATGGAGGGATTGAACTTCGGAGCCTGGACCCGCGATCTGAATCTCTGCCGGAAGACAATCGAATTTCCGCTTACCATCGGATGGCCGAAGGATTCCGTCCGCTACCTGGCGCCGGTGTTTCGCGCAAAATCGGTTTGGGACAAGGAATATCTGATCGCTCGCGGCCTCGAGATTCCCGTCGTCAACTTCTGGGCATACGATCACGTTTGCCTCTTCGGGCTGGACCCTTCCGAGCCCCGCAATCCCAGCCGTGTTTTTATCGACTGACTTGCTGGTACCGACGCCGCTAAAATAGAAGTTTCCCTCTGAATGTTGGAAACACTGTACAGGCGTTGGATCGAACGCTGGGAGAATCATCTCTGCTTTCGCTCGACAGACCGGGTTGCCCGTCCGTTTGAATGGGGTGGGGAATGGTCTGCCGCGTGGCCGTTAAGCGCCCCGAAGAACGGCTACAGCGACCACGAGCATCTGCTGGAGCTGAATCAGCTTGCGATCGGTTCAAGCGACCGGTTCTTCGAGCATCAAACTCCGACAGACTTCTCGCTCAAGGACAATCTTCTCCGCTTCACCTCGCCGTCTGTTACCCCGTTTCCGGAAAACAATCACGTCCATGCGCAGTGGTATCCCGTGGTCGAAAAGCCCGGCAAGCGAAGCGATCGCGCGGTAATTGTGCTGCCGCATTGGAACGCGCGGCTTGATCAGCACGGCGGACTTTGCCGCGGGCTGGCAAAATTCGGGATCCCGAACCTTCGTTTGAGCCTGCCGTATCACGACTACCGCATGCCGGACGGATTAACCCGCGCCGACTACGCCGTGTCGTCGAATATCACTCGAACGATTGATGCGACCAGGCAGGCTGTCGTCGACATTCGATGCTGCGTAGACTGGCTCGTCGAGCGGGGATACTCGCGAATCGGTATCGTCGGGACGAGCCTCGGATCGTGTTACGCCTTTCTCGCCAGCGCGCATGATCCACGCATCAACATAAACGTCTTCAATCATTGTTCGTCGTACTTCGGCGATGTTGTTTGGACCGGGCTTTCGACACTGCACATACGGGAAGCTCTCGAACGCCATCTCACCCTGGAACAGCTTCGTGAAGTGTGGCAGGCGATCAGCCCTGTCAACTATATGGAAAAGTTTGCCCAGCACGCCAACAAGCGTTCGCTCTTTATCTATACGAAGTACGACACGACTTTTCTCCCACATCTCTCCGAACAAATTATGGAACGTGTCCGGTCCCATGGCATTAACCATCGATTGGTGGTGTTGCCGTGCGGCCATTACACGATCGGCGAGGCTCCTTTCAAGTTCATTGATGGATATTTAATCGTTTCTACTTTTCTTCGCTGGCTGTAATCGCTTCACGTCGATCGCGGAGTGATACGATGGCGGAAAGTGAGAGTTTTTCGTTATCTGGCGGGGATCGGCGTGATGATCGCCACCACGGCCGCCGCGGAAACGGGCGACCTTTTCGAGATGAAGGTACGGCCCCTGCTCGCCGAGAAGTGCTTTGCCTGCCACAGTTCGACACGTATGGGCGGCCTCGATCTGACGACCAAGGAAGCGGCCATGAAGGGCGGCAATTCAGGCCCGGCGATCCTTCCGGGAAAGCCCGCGGAAAGCTTGCTGGTCCAGGTACTGAAGCATACCGGCAAGGTCAAAATGCCGCCAACCGGCAAGCTGGCCGATGAAGAGATCCAGGCTCTTTCCGCTTGGGTGAGTGCCGGTGCGATTTGGCCCGACGGGCCTCCGAAAGATGTGGTTCCACCGCCAACGGAGTACAAGATCTCCGAGGCACAGCGAAAGTTCTGGTCGTTTCAGCCCATCGCTAAGCCGGAATTGCCCCAGGTGAGCGACAAGGGCTGGGCAAAAACGCCGATCGATCATTTCATCCTGGCAAAACTCGAGGAAAAGAAACTTAAACCCGTTGGCGCCGCGGACAAGCGATCGCTGATCCGGCGTCTATACTTCGACCTGACCGGCCTGCCGCCATCGGCGGATGATGTCTCTGCCTTCGAGAAGGATTCATCACCAGACGCTGTAGCCAAAGTGGTGGATCGATTATTGGCATCCCCGCGTTACGGCGAACGATGGGGCCGGTACTGGCTTGACGTTGCGCGCTATTCCGACGATCAGCTCGCCTCGCAGTTCGAGATCCCGCATCCGAGCGCATTCCGATACCGCGATTGGGTGATCAAGGCCTTCAACGACGACATGCCGTACAACGTCTTCGTGAAGGCGCAATTTGCCGGCGACCAGATCAAGGGCAGGGAAAAGGAACTCTCGGCGGGTACGGGATTCTTTGCCTTGAGTCCGGAGCAGCAGGACGATCGCGTGGATGCTGCCACGCGTGGCTTTCTTGGCCTGACGGTGGCCTGTGCGCAATGCCATGATCACAAGTTCGACCCCATTCCGACCCGCGATTACTACTCCCTGCTTGGCGTCTTCCTGTCGACCAAAAAGGATGAGTTTCCGCTCGCTCCGGAAGAAGTCGTAAAGGCCTATGAGGATCACGAAAAGCGCCTGAAAGCCAAGAATGAAGAGTTAGCGGAGTTGCGTACCGTGCAGGCCCGGGAGCTCGCGAAGGTATTTGCCAGTGACACCGCAAAGTATGTCGTGGCCGCGAAGGGCGGAGACGCGCAGGGGTTGGACCCTGTGGTGGTCGAGCGGTGGCGCAAATACTACCAGCAGCCGGAACACGAGCATCCGTTTTTGAAGGACAAACAGCCGGAAGAGTTTCAGAAGATCGTGCTCGAGGTACTTAAGGAGAAGCAGCGCGTCGATGCGGAGAATCAGGTCCGTCTGGGATTGAATCCGGCGAGAAAAGACCTTTCGAGCGCAAATCTTTTGTCGCTACCGCGAGATCAGCATTACCTTTGGCGGGACTTCTTCCACGAGAAGCGGGCCGCGGTGTATTTCTTCAAGGGCGCGGACATCGATCCGTATCTGGGCAAGACTTTCCAGGCGCGCGTAAAAGCTCTCGAGGCTGAGATCAAGACACTCGAACAAACTCTTCCCGAGCACTATCCGTTCCTGCAGACGATCAGCGATAAGGACCCCAAGGATATTCGCGTACGTGTCCGCGGCAGCGCCGACAACCTTGGCGAGGTGGCGCCCCGCCGCTTCCTGCAGGTGCTGTCCAAGGGCGAGGCGCCGAAGTTCGAACATGGCAGCGGACGTCTGGACCTCGGGGATGCGATCGCACAGCCCGATAATCCACTGACGGCCCGCGTGATTGTGAATCGTATCTGGCAGTGGCATTTCGGGCGCGGAATCGTCGCGACGGCCAGCAACTTCGGGCAATTGGGCGAGCGTCCGACGCATCCGGAATTGTTGGACTATCTTGCTTCGCGATTCATCGAACAGGGCTGGTCCATCAAGAAGCTCCACCGCGAGATCCTGCTGACCAGCACCTATGCGCTGAGCACTGAGAATTCCGAGGCGAACGCCTCCGTAGATGGAGACAACAAGCTGCTGTGGCGCGCAAACCGGCAGCGGCTGGACATCGAGGCGTTGCGGGATTCCATGCTGGCCGTAACGGGTGAACTGGAGCTCACCTTGGGCGGTCAACCGCGCCGGCTCAACGAGGAAGCGAACAAGCGCCGAACCGTTTACGGATTCGTCAGCCGCCGCGATCTCGATCCCACGCTGTTGCTGTTCGATTTTGCAAACCCGAATGCGACTAGCGAACGTCGCATTGACACGTCAACACCGTTACAGCGCTTGTTTTTCCTCAAAAGGAGTTTTGTCGAACGCCGCGCCGAGGAATTGGCTTGCCGGCTGGAGAAGCTCGAGTCCAATGAAGCGAAAGTGCGCGAGGCATACGCATTGTTGTTCCAACGGAGCCCGACGCGCGAGGAGGTTCGATTGGCGCTGGAGTTTGTTGGGAAGGATGACTACACGGCATGGCAGCGCTATGCACAGGTGCTGCTGGCCAGCAATGAATTTGTCTACGTGAATTAAGAGGGAGATGACGATGAGGACGCGCCGCGAAATTTTAAAGACGATGGGCAGTGGCTTCGGTATGGCGGGTTTCGCCCAGCTGGCCGCCGCTACCGGCGCCACGCTGGAATCGCCGCTGGCTGCGAAGGCGCCGCACTTCGAGGCTAAAGCCAAGCAGGTAATTTACCTCTTCCTGAACGGCGGTCCGTCACAGGTCGATACGTTCGACCCTAAGCCGATGCTGACCAAGTATCACGGCAAGCAAGCGCCGTCAGGAAATTTGAAGACCGAGCGAAAGACGGGAACGCTTCTAAAGTCACCGTTTGAATTTAGCCGGTATGGTCAAAGTGGGCTTGAAGTTAGCGAAATATTCTCGAGCCTCGGAAAGCATGCCGACGATCTCTGCATCATTCGCTCGATGCATACCGAGCGTCCGAATCACGAACCTTCGCTGACCATGTTGAACTGCGGTCATACGCTGGTGGGACATCCGTCCATGGGCGCCTGGCTGACATACGGTCTGGGCACCGAGAATCAAAACCTCCCGGGTTTTGTCGTGTTGTGTCCTGGTTATCCGGTAATTGGGCCACAGTTGTGGTCCGCCGCTTTTCTACCCGGCATCTTCCAGGGAACGTACGTTCGCAATAAGTTCGACGATCCGGAGCAGCTGATTCGCGACGTTCGAAATCGAACGCAATCCGCCGATTCGCAGCGCAAGCAGGTGGAATTGTTGACCCGCCTGAACCGGCTGCAGACACAACGGGAAAGCGACGACGGGCAGCTGGAATCGAGTATTGCTGCCTACGAAATGGCCTATCGGATGCAGACAGAGGCCATGGATGCCTTTGATTTACGAAAAGAATCTAAAGAAGTACGTGAGAGCTATGGCGAGGGAGATTTTGCTCGTGGCTGCTTACTTGCCAGACGGCTGGTGGAGCGGGGTGTGCGGATGGTCCAGGTCTACTATGGCAACGACCAGCCGTGGGATAACCACGACGACATCCTGAAGCACAAGACACTTGCCGCGACTGCGGATCGTCCAATGGCGGCGCTTCTTCAGGATTTAAAGGACCGGGATCTTCTGAAATCGACCATCGTAATTATCGGCGGGGAGTTCGGGCGGACGCCCGCGGTCGAAGTCAGCGGTCTTGTCGACGTTCAGAACGGACGGGACCACAACAATCATGGATTTAGCATGGTGGTGGCGGGCGGTGGATTCCGC
>CAYTVP010000181.1:0-9072 GCA_964441675.1 uncultured Solibacteraceae bacterium
CGCCGGTGACGTTCGGGCGGTTCGAATTAAAGGGAGCATTCAGCGTGGTCGCAGCGAAAGTGATATTGACCGGGGCACCGGATTGCAGCGAGAGCACACCGTTGGTTTGCCAGCCACCGAGGATATGATTGCCGATGCCGTCGGTGACCCACTTCTTACCCCTGCCGAAGGGTAGCTCGAGGATAAAGCTCTGAGTGAAGATGTGCGTACGGTCGAAGTCGCTACGCGCGCGATTCTCTCGCCAGGTGATCTGGTTGAACATGCCGCAGTCCCGGTCGGAGCAGTAGTCGATGGCTTTGCTGTAAGTGTAAGCGGTGGTCAGCATAAAGCCAGCCGCGAAGCGGCGATCGAACTTGGTCTGGAACGAGTGATAGTTGGTAGAAGAACGGGCAGCTATGTTGGTGCTGGCGCGGCGGCCATAGAGAATGTTGAGCGGCTGTCCAGCAGCTCCGGCGCCCGGGACCTGTCCGGCGTTGAGGTTGTAGGCGGTAGGCAGGCCGATGCCATGATTGCCGACATAGGCAGTCTCGAGGATGAAGTTTCCCGGGAGCGTCTGCTGCACGGCGAAGTTCCAGGATTGTACATATGGGTGTGTCAGATCCTTAGGCATCACCGAGAAGGACTGGTTGAGCGGAGCGTTGTGAATGATGCCGTCCGAAGGGATCTGCACAAACTCGGGAGCAGGAAGGCCGGTCTCCATGGAGCCGGCGGCGACATAGGAATTCAGCGGTTCGATAGTATTGACCTGGCTGGTGGGGAAGTTCGTCTGCGAAGTACGGCGGAAGAGGTAGCTGATGCCATAACCGGCGCGCACGACCATACGCTCACTTACGCGATACGAGAGGCCTAAGCGAGGCGCAAAGGTTTTGGCTGATGGATTGATGCCTAAATCGGAGGGGATGTCGCCAACACCGCCGACCAGCAAATTGTTTTCGTAAGCGTCGAAATTAACGTAGCCGGTTCCGTTCGCGGGTTTGGCGGTGGGCCAATACTCGTGGCGGAGGCCGAGGTCGAGCGTGAGCTTCGGCGTAACCTGCCACTTGTCGTTGATAAAGGAAAACACCAGGGTTTGACGCCGGGTTGGGAAGAGCACGTAGAGATCGCGGCCCACGGCACTCGCCCGATCGAGCAGAAAACTGCCAAAAGAGTTGGCGAAACTCGTGACGGAGTCGCCGTTTAAGGACGTAGGACCAGCAGAGTAGCCGAAGCGGCCACGAGGGTTGACGGTTTGTGTTTGGAGCAGGTCGTTGCGTTCGCGGCGCACGTCGACGCCGAACTTGATCAGATGGTTGCCGGCGGTCTTGTTCCAAATGTTGACGATGTTGAAGTTGGTTTGTGCGCGGAGCCAGGGAAGGCTCGCCGAGTAGCCGACGACTGGGTTCGTATAGCCGTCGATGTTGATATACGGAATACCGCTCGACCAGTCATCGATGTTCGCATTCGGAATACCGAGTTCTTTGCCGGTCAGCAAACCATAGTCGGCATTGTAGGCGTCGTTGCGGATGCGCATGACGCCGGCGCGCACTTCAGAAACCAGCGTCGGCGAGAAAACGCGCGTGTAGTTCAAGCCGGGACTTTGAATGCGCGCCTTGCCGTCGCCGGCGAAACCGCCTCCACGCGGACCGCCCGCGCGCTGGCTGTAGAGAGGCGGGTCATAGAGCGTGGGGTTCTGAAAGCTGTAGCGGAAGAAGAAGGTGTCGCGCGGCGTGAACTGATGATCCAGTTTAACGTCGAACATCTCGGTGTGCTTTGTCCGGACGGAGTTCGACTCGAAGTTGACGCCGGTACCGGCAGCGGTCGGTGTGGGGATCATGTCGAGAATCTGGCGAGAGATGGGACTGATGCGGTTCGCAGGAATAATTTTGCCGGGAAAGGGCTGACGGCCGCGGCCATTGGAGTCGCCGGTTATCGGGTCGTAGATGGTCGACGGGGAGGCGGAGAGGTCGCCGTTTCGAAACGGCATGCTGGGAATGGTCACTAGGTTGGTGGAACCCAGATGATCGCGCAGGCCCTGATAGTCGCCAAAGATGAAGGTGCGGTTGCGTATGATGGGCGCGCCGAAGGTAGCGCCGAAGAGATTATAAGTTACCGGGGGTTTGGTAGTGGCAAAGTAGTTCCGGGCGGCGAGCGCACTTACCCGATTGAAGGCGAAGGCACTTCCGTGTATCTCGTTCGTGCCGGATCGCAGCGTGACATTCGTAACAGCTCCGGTGGCGCGACCGAACTCTGCGTCGAAGTTACTGGTGGATACGTCAACCGTCGCCAGGGCTTCGATCGGCGGCACAAGCACAGTGACGTTGCCGTCATCCCAGTTATTGTCAAGGCCTTCGATTTGGAAGTTGTTGCCCTGCCGGATCTGTCCGTTGACGTTGACCGATAGGCTGTCCTGCGAGTTGTAGAACTCGGAGTTTGCCCTGAAAGGACGGCTGACGCCAGGCACCAGCGTAAGTAGGCCCTGATAGTTCCTATTGAACGTCAGGGGCATATCCTGCAACTGGCGCGTCTCAATTTTGCGGCCGATATCCACACGATCGGTTTGCAGCAGCGCGGCCGTCGCGCTTACGCTTACCGATTCGGTGACGAGGCCAAGTTCGAGCGAGAAATTCGCGCGGGTCGTGGTGTTCGGAAGCACGTCGAGACCGTCGATGACGGAGCGCTTGAACCCCTGCTGTTCGACGGAAATACGATAGACACCCGCATCGACATTGGCCAGGGCATAGTTGCCGCTTTCATTCGTGGATGCGGTTCGCGTGAGGCCGGATCCTTGCTCTGTCACTGTGACAGTAACGCCGACGATGGCGGCTGAGCTGCTGTCCGTGACTGTGCCAACGATAGTGGCTTTGACCGCCTGAGCCAGGGCCGGAACGGTAGAGCCCGCCCAAGCCAGCGCAACGAGCACAATTATCCTATGATGCATAGTCTTCTCCCTCCTGGGGATGTTCGGCTCTGCTTGCCGACGACCTGCCGAATGCAGGTGACGCCAGCGCAAAACGGATACTTAGCTGAGAATTTCCCGCACTACACGAGCGGGATTGATACCGACGAGCGACTCATCCCGACCCTCGTAAACGAAGCTATTTTTCTTGAAGTCCAACCCCACCAGATGCTGAATGGTGGCGTGAATGTCACTGTGTGAAAGGAGGAACTCGCGCTCGGCCGCATAGCCAAGCGGATCGGTGTCGCCGTAGTCGATGCCCGCCTTCACGCCGCCGCCAGCCATCCACATGCTAAATCCGTAGGGGTTGTGATCGCGACCGGGCCGCGCATTCTTGGCCTGAATGGTGGGCAAGCGGCCGAATTCCCCGGACCAGACGACGAGCGTGTCATCGAGCATGCCTCGCGAGCGGAGATCGGTCAGCAACCCGTACATACCACGGTCGATGCTGGCGCAGAGTCCGGGAAGAGCACCCTGGATATTCGCGTGCGTATCCCAACTGTTACCACCGCCGGAGCCACTGATGATCGTAACGAATCGAACTCCGCTTTCCACCAGGCGCCGAGCGAGCAAACAGTTATGGCTGAAGGAAGCAGCAACCTTTTCTTCGAGTCCGTAGAGCTTCTTCGTCGCCTCGGTCTCGTTCGAGATATCCGCGACGCGCATCGCTTCGAGTTGCATTCGCGCGGCAAGCTCGAAGTTCGCGATACGGGATTCAAGATCCTGATCGAGCGGATAAGCTGCCTTCTGGCGGCGATTGAGTGTTGAAACAATATGCAGCAACTCCGTTTGCTGCGCTTCTGACATATCCTTCGGCCGGGTAATGTCGTACATTGGCGCCATCGGATCGGCTTCCATGCGGGTGCCGGAGAAAATCGGCGGCAACCACGCCGATGAATACGCGCGCGTCTTAATGGTGGCGCTGCCGCTTTCGAGTGCAATGAACGCCGGAAGATTTTGATTCTCGCTTCCGAGGCCGTAGGAGATCCACGAGCCGATGCTGGGGAAGCCGGTGATTCCGCGGCCTGAGACAAACGTGAACTGCGCCGTGGAGTGGTCAATTCGGTCCGTGGTCATCGAGCGCACGAATGCCACTTCGTCTACAACGTTCGCAAAGTTCGGCAACAGTTCGGAAACGGGCCGCCCGCTTTGGCCGTAACGCTTGAAACTCCACGGACTGGCCATGATCTGCTGCGAGCCGTTCAACGCGCGGCCCTTAATCTCAAAGGGCGACGGCTTACCATCGTACTTCTGCAATTCGGGCTTCGGATCGAACATATCGATGGTGCTGGGGCCACCGGCGATGAAGATCAGGATGACATTCTTCGCGCGGGGGGCGAAGTGCGGTTGCTTCGGCTTGAGATCGTAGAACTTCGTGCCTCCGTGGCCGAGTTCGGCGGCAGAAGCGTGATCAGAACCGAGCAGAGAACTCAGGGCGATCGCACCCAAGCCTCCGGCAGTTTCACGAAGAGCCTGGCGGCGGGTTCGCAGATTTCTCATCGATTCATCTCCTCAAAAGCTATACAGAAAGTCATTGGCGGCTAGGATGCCCTGCGTCAGCAGACGCACACCCTCTTCGGGACTTGCGGCACGGGACAGAGTCTCGCGGGCCAGCGCGAGTTCCTCGGGATATGGCTCGCGGGAATAGGCTTCGATGAAGGCCATGCGGACGGCACGCTCCACGTCGCCGGCGCTACGCTCGAGCAACTGCTGTGCGAAAGCGAGCGAGGTACGGCGGACAAGGGCATTATTGAGCAGCGCGAGAGACTGCGTGGGCAGTGCCGAACGGAACCGCTGTGATTGTGAATCCGACGTCATATCCGGGCAGTCGAAGGATTTCAGGAAGCCCTGCGGACGGGTGCGCGCATAGGAGAGATAGAGACTGCGCCGATTTGGATTACCCTTCTTATCGTCCTCGACAAATTGACCATCCGTCCCACGTTTGAGCGGTACTTGCGGACCGCCGGCCTGATTATGCAGCAGACCGCTCACCTGCAGCATCGAGTCTCGAATAACCTCAGCTTCCAAGCGTAACGGCGCCTTGCGCCAGAGGAGTTTGTTGCTGGGGTCGGCGGCCATCTTCGCAGGGTCTTCTTGTGAGGACTGCCGGTAGACGGTCGACATCATAATCTCTCGATGCAGCCACTTAATATTCCAGCCCCGTTCTACAAAACTAGTGGCGAGCCAGTCGAGTAGCTCCGGGTGCGTGGGCGGCATTCCCTGCGATCCGAAATCGTCGACCGACCGTACGAGCCCCTCGCCGAAGTGAAACTGCCACACTCGGTTTACAAAGACGCGAGCTGTGAGCGGATGGTCCGGTTGTGTGAACCAGCGAGCCAATGTTAGGCGACGACCAGTGTGATTCCAGCTGGGATGATCGGCTGGGTTGGGAAAGTGGAACGGTTGCTTCGGATCGTCGAGAACGGTTGGTATGCCCGGATCTACCGGCGTGCCCGGAGCGAGGTAGTTGCCGCGCATCAGGATGTAGGTGGGCGACGGCGTCTTCGAAACGTCCCAAGCCGCCATAACGTAGTTCGGCTTGATGCTGGTTTGCGATCCCTTGCGCTTCAACTCTTGCAACTCTTTCTTGATGGTTACCAGTTCCGGGAAGCGCTCATCGAGCATGGTATCGGTAATGCCACCGCTGGGGGCGCCGGCGTCGAAGGTGAGATCGGGGTCGGCGGCTACATCCTTGCGGATCTGCTCGCGGTCCTCCGGGCTCGGAGATTTACCGGCAAGCACGGCGGCACGGTAGCGCTCGTAGATGACAGAAAGTTCAAGAGATTTGCGGCGATAATCCTTCGCACGGTCACTGGTGACTTCCTGGATCCATTGATCGCGTTCGTGCTCCGGCATGTCGAGGATCATTCGGCTCGGCCACTCGCCGAAAGAGAGATTCGAGGCGAGCCAGTTTTCCGGATCGAAGACAGCCTGGAAGGAGGACGTGAGCTTGTAGTAGTCGCTCTGGAGAATGGGGTCAAACTTATGGTCGTGGCAGCGCGCGCACTGGATCGTCAGGCCGGTGATCGCCTTGAGGCTCGTTTCGGTTGACTTCTCCAGCGCGTCGAAGTATTTGTCGACTTCGTAGATGCTCTGGTTGTCGGTAATATCGGCTGTCATGCGGAGGAAGCCGGTAGCGATCAGAGGTTCGAGCTCTTCGGGACGCGGGCGCGTGCCGGGCTTGTAGTTGATCAACTGGTCGCCGGCGAGCTGCTCTTGGAGGAAACGGTCGAAGGGCTTGTTCTGGTTAAACGAGTTGACTACATAGTCGCGATACTTCCAGGAAACGAGGCGCTCCGTGTCGCCACCGTCGCCGTAGGAGTCTGAGTAGCCTGCGACATCCAGCCAGTGCCGGCCCCAATGTTCGCCGTAACGGGGAGAATTGAGCAGTGCGTCCACCAATTTCGGATAGGCGTCCGGCGAAGTGTCGTTCACGAAGGATTGAACCTGGGCCGGCGTGGGGGCAACTCCGGTAAGGTCGAGATAGACCCGGCGAGCCAGAGTCCGGCGATCGGCTTCGGGCTGGAAGCCCCATTTCCGCTTCTCCAGCTCCTTGAGCGCCAGAGCATCTATCGGCGTTCGCACTTCCGGGCGATTCGAGAAGGCAGGAATCGCCGGCTTTACGGGCTTGCGGAAGGACCACCAATTGCGCGCCTCGGGCGTGATCTTGGCCGCTTCGCGTTCGAGATTAGCTGCCTCCATAGAGGGGAACCGACCCTGCTCGATGTAAGCAGAAATGGCCTGCTTCTCGGCGTCAGTCAGTTTGCCGCCCATCGGCATCTGGCCGTTCTCGATCATCTTGTATAGAAGACTGCGCGAGGGCTTACCGGGTGCGATGACGGGCCCGGAGGCCCCACCAGCCATCAGACCAGCGAAAGAAGAAAGGTCGAGCCCCGCCATTTTTTGAGTCTGGGGGCTGTGACATTTGGTGCAGCTTTTCTCGAAAATCGGCAGGATCTCACTCTTAAATAGAGGAGCTCGCTGAGCTTGGAGCGGCGAGATAGCCGTCAGCACAGCGAGGATTGGGATGAGTACACGTGAAGTGAACTTCATGAGCCTGCTCGCGGACATTAAATCACAAAAATCGAGCGTTACACACAGTATCAAGGGGTCTGTAACGGTATGTTACGGATCCATGAAAGGAGAGGATGTCGCTTGTTATCAATAATTGGCGATCCGGTAGCGCTGTGATATATACTGCACGAGCACATGATCCCATCTGGACCGTCTCCCAGCCAGGATCCGGCCAGCCTCGACGCTATCGTTGCCGGAATTGCCGACAGTGAAACGATGAAATCCGCGCCGGCGATGCGTACGCTCCTTTTGTATCTGTGGCAGCATCGCGGCGAGGCTGTCGGGCAGTATGCAATTGCGGTGGACGCTATGGAGCGTCCGCGGAGCTTCGACGCAAAGACTGACTCCACGGTAAGGGTTCAGATCGCGCGGCTACGGGCGAAGCTCAAGGAATACTACGAGCGCGAGGGGAAGGATTGTCCGCTCAAGCTATCCATCCCGCGCGGCCAGCATACGCTCGAATGGGAAGTGGATTCTGTGCCTCGCGTATGGCGTCCGGTGATTTCTGTCCGCCACGTGGCTTATGCCGCGGTCGTTGTGGCGTTGGCGGCTATAGCCGGGTGCCTGTATCTTTGGAGCGAGAATCGCGTGCTCGAAGCCAGCCGGCCGGAGCCCCTTCCGCGCTTCTGGCGGACATTTCTCGCAGGCGGCAAACCGGCACACATTATCGTGCCAAGCCCGCTTTTTGTGTTCTGGAGTGACCAACGTATCTACATGCGCGATCTCACCGTCTCGGAGTTCGCCAACTGGCCCTCCCCCACTTCCGCCCTTACGGTGGAGCGTTGGGGACAACCCGCGGTAGCACCCATTTATGTGGGAGTAATGGAGCTGGCAGCCGGGCTGCGAGTGATGCAATTTCTCGAACGGCGCGGACAAACAGTGGAAATGATCCCCTCCCGCGGCTTTTCGGCAGAGTCCTTCGGTAACGCGAACACGGTTTTTATTGGCATGCCGCGAACAGCCGTGTATCTGGCGCCTTATTTGAAGCGCAACAACTTCTATATCTCGCAAGTGAGTCCGGACATTGTGGTGAACCGGGACCCACGCCCCGGAGAGCCGGCTGACTTTCGTCAGATCGACCAGTCGCAGGATCGGAGCATTCACCCGGCAATCATCGCCGTCCTGCCGCTGCGCCCAGAGCAAAAGACCCGCTGCATCTTTTTGCTCGGCCGCATCCTGTACGGGGTGACGTCGATTCTGGTAACGCGGGAGGGATTGGCCGCGGTGGAAGAGGCTTGGGCGCGCGCCGGTTCGCCGGATGCCTGGGAGATGGTGATCGAGGCGGACATTCAGCAAAGTACAGTACACAAAGTGCGTCCAGTAGCCATACGAGCGATTGACGCCGGCTTTTGGGATCGCCGTAACAACCCGTAACAGACTCCTTGAAGCGTCGATTTATTGAGTCTTCTGGAAGAAGATAGAAGTGTTTTGACAATCGCGATGCAATCCACAATCCCCCGCCGCGCATTTATTTCCGGAGCTCTGGCGGCCTTCGCCACGCGGCAGTTGGCGGTGGCCGAATCTCGGAAATGGATGCTCGGCCTCAACACCTACTGCCTGCGCTTCCAACGCTGGAATGATCGGCAACTGCTCGACTACACGATAAAGCAGAAGTTGGACTCAATGTTCCTGCAAGACACGCAGGATCCGCGAGCGCAGGATCCCGAGCATTGGAAAGAGGTCGGCGAATGGATGCGGAACGCACAGATGCGTATCGAAACTGGAGGTGGAGCAATACTGCCGGCCACTGCAGACGCGCGTCCGAAGATCGTCGCTACCTTGCGCCGGAACATCGAGCGCGCCAAGGCAATGGGCTCGCCGATTGTTCGCGCGCTGGTGGCGAGCGATCGCTACAGCATGCCGCCCGGGCCCGTAGAGCAGCACATGGAGACAGTGATCCAGTTGCTGCGCGAAGTCCGCAGCCAGTTGATGGACGCGGGCTTGAAGATCGGCCTCGAGAATCATAAGGAGCTCCACGCCTTCCAGACCCGGCAGGTGATTGAAGCCGCGGGGCGGGAGATCGTTGGCTCCTATCTCGACACCGGCAATCCAGTGTTCGTATG
>CAYTVP010000182.1:0-9045 GCA_964441675.1 uncultured Solibacteraceae bacterium
CGAGCGGAACGTTGACGCCGTAGTCGTAGATGGCCGCGCGCCCGTCTGCCATTCGAGCCAGCAGATATCCGGAGCCACCCAGATTTCCTGCTTCCGGATGGACGACGGCCAAAACGAATGCGATTGCAACCGCCGCGTCTACCGCATTTCCACCTTTCTGGAGAATCCGGACACCGGCATCGGTAGCGAGCTCATTCACGCTGGCCACCATCGCATGGGGAGCGCGCTCCGGTTGGGCAACCATGGGGCGCTCTGCCCGCAGTCGCAGCCCGCTTTGCGAGACTTCCTGGCCCGAGATGAGACAGATGGACCAAAGAACAACGAGCGCGCGCGACATTTTACCGAGTGTAGCCTCCGCAACCGTTCATTGACCGCCCCGATGGTAGAGGAGCGACGGTTTCGTCTGCTGTCCTTTGGCGTTTAGCTTTCGTACGATTTCAAACTCGCGGCGTGCTTCGACATCCCGCCCCAGCTGACGGTAAACGCGCGCCAGGCTCATATGCGACGGAACATGATCGGGCCGCAGCGCAACTGCCCTCTCCAGCGCCAAGGCCGCTTCCAGCGGCTGTTTTGTCCGAAGCAGAATCTTACCCCGCAGGGCATAGCTGGCTGCGAATTGGCCGTTTAAACCGATGCTGCCGTCGAGCAACCGGAGCGTCTCGCTATCGGGGAGCAGCAAACCATCGCGCGCCGCGGCGGCAAAGTATGGGCCGCGAAAATCGCCGCGATTTCGATCCATAAAGGCATTGGCTTCCCGCAGCAGTTCCTCATACTTTGCGCTATGGAGTAGCGATGTGGCCAATCCGTCAAAAGCTATTCCAGAGCCAGGAATCTTTTGAAGGCAGGCGCGAAAATCGGCAATAGCCTCGTCGTGCCGCTGTAGTTCTTTTAAAGCCAATCCCCTGCCGAGCCGTAGAAGGAACGATTGAGGCAGCGTTCCCAGCGCATCGTTAAAAATCTCGTAGGCGGCGGCCGGCGTGTTGTGGGAAAGGAAGATTTGCCCCAGGCGGAGATGCGCCGGCTCGCTGAGAGGCTCCAGCGCCAGTGCCGCCTCCGCTTCCGCTACGGCCTTTGCGGGAACTTGCTTGCCTTCCCAGGCGCGGGAAGCCAACAGATGCCAGGAGACAGTGTTTGACGGCTGGCGATTGAGTTCTTCAAGCGCCGCGTCGAAACGGCCCTGATCGAGCAATTGATCCACAGTGCGCGCATTTTGTCCCGGCCATAGCAGCACTGCAACAAATGACGCGCACCACTTCATGCGGCTAGTATTATCACGTGCGCCGCACCGTTAGGGTTGTTCTGATCGGCCTGGTAGCCGCCGTTTCAGGCCGCGGTGAGGAGACATGCCGCACCTGCCACCCCGACCAGTTCTCGACACATTCCGGTTCGAATCATGCGGCCGCTCTTCAGGCCATCGGAAGAACCGGGCTTCCGGAACTGCTGGCAGGGGCACCGATCCGTGAGCGCAGCGGAATCGAGTTTTCCTACCAGCGCGCCGCGGAAGGTTTGCAGGTGACGGTCGAGAAGAACGGCCGCTCGGTGACCGCCAGCCTTTCCTGGGCATTTGGCTCGGGCGCGCAGGCGATTACACCCGTGGGGATCCGCAATGGAAACTACTTCGAGCATCGCGTCTCTTACTACACACAAGCTCGCCGGCCCGGCCGCACCCTCGGTCATCCGGGTGAGCCATCGCGCTCCCTCGACTCGGCGCTTGGCATCCAGCAGGATGCCGGGACGATCTTTCGCTGCTTCGGCTGCCATGCCACCAACGTCAAGCCCGGGCCGGATCTCCGCGATTTTCAGCCGGGAGTGCAATGCGCGAGATGCCACGGTACCGCCACGGCACATGTTCAAACCGGCGGCCGAATGCCGACAAAAACAGCGGATCTGTCTGCTGCCAAATCCGTTCAGGTCTGTGCCGAATGTCATCGCGCTCCGGATGCCGGCGCATCTTCGCAGCCGGAACGCGATGATCCGCTCTCGATCCGGTTTCAGCCAGTCGGCCTGATGGCCAGCGAATGCTTCCGGAAGAGCAACGCACTCACCTGCGTCACCTGTCACGATCCCCACCAGAACGCGAGAAGAGACGCCGCTTTCTATACGGAGAAATGCATTGGCTGCCACTCTACCGCATCGTCAACCACGAATGGCTGCCGGCGGCAAGCAGGGGAAAATTGCCTGCCTTGCCACATGCAAAAGCGATCACCAGCCGATTTTCTTGTGTTTACGGATCACCGAATTCGCGCCTATCACTAATCCCTCGCCGTGTCACTAATGGTTTTGATATACTCCCGGCACATGAGGACGGTCACCATGCGCACGGTTATTGTCGCTGCCTTCGCAGCAGTATCCCTGTTCGGACAGGGAAACACGAGCTCCATTTTGGGCACAGTCACGGATGCTTCCGGCGGCGTGGTGGCGGGAGCCAAGGTTTTGGTTACGAACGCGGCAACGGGCGTTCAGATGAATCTAACCAGCGACTCTCTCGGAAATTACCTGGCAAACTTACTGCCTCCCGGCACCTACACGATTGAGGCCGAGGTGCCCGGATTCAAGAAATTCGTCCGGCAAGGCGTGGCACTCGAGATGACACGCCAGCTACGCATTGACATAGTGCTCGAAACGGGGTCGGTCACCGAAACGGTTCAAGTAGAAGCAAGTACGCCGTTGCTTGAGACCGAGACCGGATCACTGGCGACGACGATTGAGAATCAGCAGGTTACCCGCCTGCCTACCCTTGGACGGAATCCTCAGGATTTCCGGCTACTGGTTCCCGGCGTCGTACTCAATCGTGGTGGCAATGCAGTCACTCAGGGCGGCTTAGTCCGAAAAGACCCGTACTATATCGATGGCGCGCACAGCAGCAACCACGTCTGGTCCGGCAATCCGGTGAATCCCAATCCTGACGTGATCCAGGAATTCAAGGTGCTGACGAACAGCTTCTCGGCTGAATATGGCGAGACGAGCGGCGCGGTGATGTCTTCTACGACGAAATCCGGCACCAATCAATTCCACGGAAGCGCGTTCGAGTTTTTCCGGAATGACAAGCTGAACGCCGGGAATTACTATACGCACACCAAGCCCATCATTCGCCGCAATCAGTTCGGCGGCACGATCGGCGGTCCGATTGTCAGAAACAAAACGTTCTTCTTCTTCGATATTCAGTTCACGAAGCAGCGCGGAACGTCGGCCTTCAACAATCTGTCAGTTCCGACCGCGGCTTTCAAAGCGGGCGATTTTTCGAGTCTTCTCGGCGAGCAGGTCGGAGTGGACGCCCTAGGGCGGCCGGCATTACGAAACCAGATCTTCGATCCGGCAACGGCACGTACAGTCACGAATTCAGCGGGAGTGTCTACGGTGGTGCGCGACCCGTTTCCGGGCAACCGCATTCCTATCGACCGCATGAGTCCTGCCGCCCTCAATATTCAGGAACTGTGGCCGGACCCGCAGAGTAGCGCCAATTTTGCGAACTATAACGCGTTCGGCGGCGTTTCCGACGACAACCACGAATACGACATCAAGATAGACCACAATTTCTCCGATGCGGACAAGATTATGGGCCGCTTCTCGCTGCGAAATACGAACAGCACTCCGGCGCAGCCTTTTCCGAATCCGCTGGCCGGCGGCGGCGTGCCGGGCGTGCTCGGCCAAGGCATCTATTCGAGAAACCAGTCCTACCAGGGCGTTCTCAACCATGTGCACATCTTCAGTTCGCGGGCGACGAACGATCTGCACCTCGGCTGGTTCCAGACGTATCCGAAACGCCCTGTGCCGGGCTATGGTGAAGTCAGCACCAACAGCCTGGGAATTTTTGGCCTTCCGAATGGTAACGATCCGTTGGGAACGCCCGATTTTCAGTTCACGAACTTCGCACGGCTTGGCGCCACTTCCGATACGTTGTTCTTCGAATTGCAAAACAGCGCGTCGATCGTCAACGTTACGGCGATCGTGCTGAACCGGCATAACATCCGCTTTGGCGGAGAAGCGCGCAAGATCCGGACGGACAACTTCCAACCAAATCCGGGCACCACGCTTTGGCGGTTTCAACCGATTTTTACGAATCAACACGGCATCGCGAATACTGGTTTTGACTATGCCAGCTTCCTGCTGGGCCTTCCGGCCCAAATGGGGTACCGGATCTTTCCCGGCTTCTTCAAATCGCGCTCTTCTGTGTATGCGTTGTTTGTGCAGGATGATATCCGGGTGAACAACAAGCTGACCCTCAATCTCGGTCTTCGATGGGATGCGCCGCTCTACTACCACGAGGCGGAGAACCGCAGCGGCGTCTTCGATCTGGACCGCGGCGAATACCAACAGTTCGGCCAGAATGGCTTCCGCAACACACCCTGGAAGAACGATTGGAATAACTTTGGACCGCGGATTGGCTTCGCCTACAGTCCGTTCTCAAATAGCAGAACAGTGATTCGCGGCGGCTACGGTATTTCGTACATAGGAACGATGAGCAGCGGAGCGTTCGGGTTCCTGCAATCGGATCCGATCTTCGCGGATGCCGACGTCGGCCGGTACAACACTGTCGACAACATCACTCCGGGCACGACGCTGGACAATATTCCCTACTCACCCGCCGATAAAACCGGACGGAATGCCAGCTCGGTTAGTATTTATCCCGACCACAATCCAATGGCGTACATGCAGCAGTTCAATCTGAACGTGCAACAGGAGTTCAAGGGAGTTATGGTGGAAGCCGGATACTCGGGCAGCAGGGGCAGCCACCTGTCGTATGGCGGATATAACCTGAATGCCATCCCGGTCGACCTCGCTCCCATCGCACGCGGAAGGTTCGAGGCTCCATTCGTTCAGTATCCGCAGTATCCGCAGGGCGTGAATGTTCAGTCCTGGATTGGCTCGTCCAGCTATCATTCGTTCCAAATGAAAGCCGAACGCCGTTTTGCTTCCGGACTCGGTTTCCTGGCGGCATTTACTTACCAGAAGTTGATCAACGTGGGCGAGCAGGGTTACCGGGACCCGCTGAACAACCGGAATCTCGACCGCGGAATCTCCCCGGATAGTACACCGTATCGTTTCACTTTTGCGTATACGTATGCGCTTCCATTCGGCGTCGGGCATCGATGGCTAAATCGCGGTATTGGCGCAGCAGTTCTGGGAGGATGGGAGTTGAATGGGATCACGACGCTGCAAGGCGGGTTCCCGCTAACGCCATCGACTCAGAACGACGTATGCGTCTGCCGCAATGGCGTAAATCGAGTCAATGTTTTGCATGATCCAAATCTGTCCAGCTCCGAGCGCAACGTCAATCGCTGGTTCGACACTTCAGCGTTAGCCGTTCCTTCTCAGTACACGATCGGAAACGCCGGGCGCGGAATCATCTGGGGTCCGGGACTAATCAACTGGGATCTGCAGATTGGAAAGCGGTTCTTCCTGCCCAAACTTCCAGAAGGATCGAACCTGGAGTTCCGCGCCGAGTTCTACAACATCTCGAATACGCCTTATTTCAATGATCCGAATGTCACAGTCGGAGCAGGCACCTACGGCCGCATAACCAGCGTAAGCAACACTCCGCGACAGGCGCAGCTTGCGCTGAAGTTTATGTTCTAACGAACCTGCTGTCCGGCCGGGGGGCCGGGCGTTTCGTTTGTAATCGCTAGGACACTGGGCCGGGCTGAGCTATTGTCAGTTGGTGCTCTGGCCGGAGCTCGCCATATTGTCATCTCCGGCATAGCGAACCAGAGCCATCTCGTCGGAAATGAGAATGCGCCGGAGCTTACTTTGCTGCGTGCCTGGAACCTGAGCGATCAAGCCGTCACTTTCCAATCGCGTTAGCGTTCGCGAGACGACTTCGCGGACCGAGCCGATGCGCTTTGCCAGCTCTTCATTGGAGTACGGTATCGTCAGCTCGACGCCGGCCGGTGTCATGATGCCGTGATCACGGCGCTGCGCCAGGAGAAAACGCGCCACGCGCTGGCCAACGTGCTGCAACGCTAAGGCATCCACCAGCTCCGCATGACCGCGCAACCGTTTCGCCATCAGATTCAGGGCGGTCAAACAGACTTCGGGATACTTAAGCATGAAGCGGCGAAAGTCGCTTTTCTCCAGGAACAGAACACATGTGGGCACTTC
This sequence comes from uncultured Solibacteraceae bacterium, assembly GCA_964441675.1. Lineage (GTDB taxonomy): Bacteria > Acidobacteriota > Terriglobia > Bryobacterales > Bryobacteraceae > JAPKYZ01. The sequence goes on from CAYTVP010000182.1 coordinate 6,100, forward strand.
AGCGATGGCGGTGGCCGGGTAGGGGCCATCATCAAACAAGGGAACCTCGGCGAGGGTAGCTCCATCACTTTCAATATGAAGCGTCTGCTCGCGGCCTTGGCTATTTACGCGATAGGCTCGAATCCGTCCGGAAACGATGATAAATAAGCCGGCGGCTTTCTCACCGGCGAGAAAAAGTAGTTCTCCCTGCCTTAATTCGCGTGTTCGCGCGAACACGGCGAGTTCACTTAAGGCATGAGGCTCAAGACTCCCGAACAATACTGTTCGTGACAGCGCCGCAGCTTTATCCATTCTCTACCAGACGTATCACGAGCGGGGGCAACGTTGGAAGAGGGAGTGCCTCGATTTTCTCAGCCAGTCATAACTGAGGATTTCAGCAGGAAGAGGAGAACGAGCGATGCGCGGAACGCGTCACAGCGAAGAGCAGATCAGGGTCCCCAACATTGGTAACGGATGAATCGCGGACCACCCCTGGCTTAAGCGCCTTTTTTTAAGTACTGTCCGGTCCGGAAAAATTTCTCCAATTGAAATGCGTTGTGTGACTCCGGTCACGGCTTTCCGACGCAAGCCGACGCCAGAATTGAGTTGAGGTAACACTATGACCGGAACAGAGAATGTAACGATTGCTGAGCTGGCGGCACAGTCCCTGGCTGCCGTGCGCGTCTTTGAAAAACACGGCATCGACTATTGCTGCGGAGGAAAACGGCTCCTTGCGGATGTCTGCCGCGCCGGCGGGCACGACCTGGAGCTGATGGAGCGGGAAATCGAAACGGCACTCAAAGATCGGCCCGACGCCGAACGCGATTGGGCGAACGCTCCCCTGGGTGAGCTGATCGACCAGGTCGTGAACCGGCACCATGGATACCTGCGGCGGGAACTTCCGGCTATCCAAGCACGGCTTGACAAGGTGTATCGCGTATACAATCAGCGGTACGGGCCGACGCTGGTTGGGCTTCCGGAAGAGTTCGCCACGTTGAGGGACGAACTGGAACCTCATATGGAAAAAGAAGAAGCAGTTCTCTTTCCGGCCATTCGAGCAATGGCCGTTGCAGCGAATCAAGGCCGCACGGTGCCACAGATGCCGTTTGGTAGCGTGCTGAACCCGATTCGAATGATGGAAGCCGAGCACGAACATGCCGGAGCGGCGCTGGCCAACATCCGGACAATCACGAACAACTTCGAAGTACCGTTTTACGCGTGCGTAACGTATAAGGCGCTGATGACCGGCCTTAGCGAACTGGAGCGGGATCTGCATTTGCATGTCCACCTGGAGAACAATGTGCTCTTCCCACGCGCAGTGAAACTCGAAGCCGGTACTTTAGCGGCTCCACCCCGCACGTCGAACTGATAGTTGCAACCAGATCAACGCAGCCCATAATCGACATCGACAGAAAGGAAACGGATGCAGTATCGCAAGCTGTGGATAGCCTTGGCCGTTGTTGTTATCGGCTCGTTCCTGGTCCTCGGTGGCGTCGGAAGGCAGATGATCAGCGAGGCGCCGCCGATCCCATCGCGTGTAGTGACAACGGATGGAAATTTTCTCTTTGACGGTGAAACGATTATGGATGGCCAAAACGTTTGGCAATCCTTGGGAGGGCAGGAAATCGGATCCATCTGGGGTCATGGAGCATACGTCGCGCCGGACTGGTCAGCCGACTGGCTGCACCGCGAGGCGGTTTTCATTCTGAATGCCTGGGCACGCCAGACAGGAGCCTCCACCTATGAATCGCTCAATGTCGAGCAACAGGCGGCCTTGCGCGCTCGACTTCAGGGCATCATGCGGACCAATACCTACGATCCGGCAACGGGCACAATTGTGCTCGATCCGATTCGGGCCGCGGCATTCGACGCCTTAGCTGCCCACTACGCCGACGTTTTCGGCAACGGCAAGCCCGAGTATGCGATTCCCCGAGGGGCCTTGGTGGACGCAGAAAGGCAGCGTCAGATGGCGACGTTCTTCTGGTGGACGTCGTGGGCGGCCAGCACCAATCGGCCGGGCACCGGCGTGACGTATACGCAAAACTGGCCGGCCGAGGAGCTGATCGGAAATTCACCTACCGGAGAGACGCTGGTCTGGAGCGTTGTGAGCTTTGTGCTTCTGCTTGCGGCGGTGGGCGGAATGGTCTGGTATTTCGGCTCTCAGGAACGAACGCTTGAGCAGGAGCGTCCCCCGGGCGCCGACCCCCTTCTCGGTCTGAACGTAACGCCTTCCCAGCGCGCCACCATCAAGTACTTTTATGTCGTCGCCGCGATGTGGGTTGTTCAGGTCGCGCTCGGCGCAATCACGGCCCACTATGGCGTGGAAGGATCGGGCTTCTATGGAATTCCGCTCGATCAGTGGCTGCCATATTCTGTCGCGCGTACCTGGCATCTTCAGTTGGGAATCTTTTGGATCGCCACCTCGTGGCTGGCCACCGGCCTCTACGTAGCCCCGGCGGTCAGCTTGTACGAACCACCCAAACAGCGCTTAGGTGTGAACTTATTGTTTGGCGCGCTGATCCTGGTGGTCGGCGGATCAATGGCTGGCCAATGGTTCGGCATCCATCAAAAATTGGGTGATTGGTGGTTCTGGCTGGGATCACAGGGATACGAGTATGTCGATCTCGGACGATTCTGGCAGATTCTTCTGTTTATTGGTCTTGTTTTCTGGCTTTGGCTGATGTGGCGCGCGCTGCGACCGGCAATCGCCAAGGCCACCGACAGCAAGTCGCTGCTGCTGCTGTTCCTGATTGCCAGCATCGCGATTCCGGTCTTCTACGCCGCCGGTCTGATGTACGGAGAGCGGAGCCACCTTGTCACGGCTGAGTATTGGCGATGGTGGGTTGTCCACTTGTGGGTAGAAGGATTCTTCGAAGTCTTTGCCACGGTGGTGATTGCCTTCCTGTTCACGCGATTGAAGCTGCTGTCGGTGTCTACGGCAACACGTGCTGTGCTGTTCTCAACGGT
>CAYTVP010000183.1:0-6337 GCA_964441675.1 uncultured Solibacteraceae bacterium
ACTTGACAGTCGAAATTTCCAGTTTCGTTTGGTACGGAAAAGGGGAGCGGGTCAACTTCGAAGATCCTCAATTATCACTGGTAGAAATCATCGAGGCAGGTCACGGGCACCAGCCAGCATACCGGAAAATCGCTCGCCGAAAAGTGAAAGGATGTCTATGGGCCGCACAGCTTTCCAGATAAGCCAGCGTTTTCCGACTTACACTTCGTCAGATCCGGCCGCTTTTCAGCAGCCTGTTATACGCCGCTTATCGGGCCCATCCCGAACATTTCTCCGCCGCCCTTCGCTTCATCCTCACCTGCCCGCAGAAGTCTGGATCAACAAGCCTGTCTTGGAACCGAAACACTCTCTAAACTTCTATGCCGCCTATCTGATCCTTGCTGACCGTTACTCTCCTCGGAAGATCGGAGCACGCTTTTCCGCAAATGCACTCAGAGCTTCCTTCAGATCGCTGCTCACGAAGAAGGACGAATTCCAGTGAGCAGCATATTCTAGGCCTTCCGCTATACGATGCTCGTCGGAATAGTTGAGCACCGATTTGGCACCCTGCACAGCCAATGGCGAATTTGCAGCGATCTCACTCGCCATTACTCGGCTGGCTTCGAGTAGTGTTTCCTTTGACGGATAAACGGCATTCACTAATCCAAATGCCAATGCTCGCTCTGCTAAGACGGCGCCGCCAGTGAAAGCCATCTCGCGCGCCAGCCCCTTCCCGACGATCGCAGTTAGCCGCTGCAGAGTACCGAGATCCGCCACCATGGCCATCTTTGTCTCTTGAATCGCGAAGCTCGCATCCCCGGAACACAAGCGAATATCGCAGGCAGTAACAAGATCAACTCCACCGCCAAGGCAGCGTCCATGGATCGCCGCGATAACCGGTTTCCTGGTTCGTTCAATCTGCGCAAAGCTGTCCTGAAAGTCCCGGATCACCTGATAGAGATCCATGTTTCGAAGAGCACTGCTCGACGATTCATCGCGATGTGGAATCAAGTCTTCCGCACTTCTCAGATGAAGGCCTGATGAAAACATACGGCCTTCCGCCCAGACGATAGCTACGCGCACGGAATCGTCGGTATCAATCTGCCGAAACACATCCCGAATGTCATGGAAAAAATGACGATCCATTGCATTGAGCCTGCCGGGATTCGATAGAACAACTTCTGCGATATACCCACTTCGTTCTACGCGGACTGATTCATACGCGACGCTCATCGGTGGTTCATACCTTCTGTCTGCCAAGCTGCGCTCCTTGTATGCGCGGGATTCGTGTCCAGCATCGCGGAAAACCGCTGCTTCAAAACGTCGGCGGCTCCTTGCATAAGCAGCTCAGCGATATCGTCCACGTGTCTGCTCCGCCAGTTCTCCAATGCTGTCCCTCTCACGAACTGATTAAAAGCCCCAATGGCTGGACCGCAATGGATCTGGAAATCCTGCTTGCGCGTGGCGTCTCCCAGCAGAGCGAGGCGGTTAGTATTCATCAGGTACCAGCGGAAGATCATCCCCATCTTGCATTTTGAACTCTCTTCGGCCTTCCTTGCCTCCTCTGGTGCGACCGCATTGTAGTAACTCCTGGTTTCCTCCCACACTTCTGCTACCGAACGCTGGAAGTACTTCTGCTCGATCATCCGTAGTGTTTCCGGATCGATGTCTTCGATCGATTCGTGAGCGCGATAGAGATCGTACAGGCGATTTGCGCGAGCGGCGAAAAGGAGTCCTTTCTTAAGAACCTGGACTTTGGCGCCTATTTCGAACAAGTCGCTAGCCGGGGCCATATCCATGTCCTGAATATCCGCGGTAGACAACAGATCCTTCACCAAGTCACTCGTCCCCGCCTCGACCGTACACTGGTTGATGGAACCTGTCAGGACAAAATCAGCCCCAAGAATAAAAGCAGCAGCAACTGCTTCCGGCGTCCCCAAGCCGCCCGCAGTACCTATGCGAACATGAACGTCAAGCCGCAATGCAGAGGCGATCCGGTCCCGAAGAGCAACCATCGCCGGCACAAGCGTGTACGCCACCCTTCGGTCCGTGTGGCCGGCGGAGTCAGCCTCGGCACATACATCGTCCGCAACCGGAACACGGGCAGCTAGTTCCGCTTCGGCAGTAGTAATGCGTCCCTGTTTCAACAACATCTGAACGAGCCGCGGCGGAGGTGGAGCCATAAACTGCTGGGCTACTTCCGGTCTGGATACCTTGGCGAGCACACGGTTGTGAATCGCGACGTGGCCACCACCGGCTTGCCGAAGTCCCTTAATGCGGTAGTACACCAACGCTGGCGTCAACTGAATGAAGGCAGCTGCTTCGATGGAACGGACATGATGACGAAGCAGCAAGTCTACCGTCCGTTCCTCCGATTCCGGGACGACCATATTATGGAGTAGGTTGACGCCAAAGGGAGCCGAAGGCGGCAGATTTTCTTTGATCCGAACGATCGCTGCATCAATGGTTTCGAGCCGCTGACCGCCTGCGCCATAGAATGACAAAAAACCCGCCTTCGCCATTCGTGTCACCAGATCGACGGAAGCAATACCCTTAACCATCGATCCCGCAACATATGCGTATTTGACGTGGTGGTCGCGCCGAAAGCTTTCGGCGCCCAGATTCTTCGGCGAAATCGGGATCTTCGTCGCAGCAGGGAAGGAGGATGTCATACTCCAGTACTCGCGACCGGCCGCACGGCCTCTGCCCTGCTTCGTATTTGTGCTATCAACCGGCTTAAAACCGTACCCGGACCAATTTCTTCGAAGACGGGCTCAGGCTTGCGAAGGAGATACTCAACAGTTTCGACCCAGCGGACCGAATGTGTAATTTGCCGGGCGAGGTTCAACTTCAACTCGCTATTCCAGTACGGTAGCGCAAGATAGTTGGAGATCACCGGTATGTCGATCGGAAGAAAACGAAATGACTTAAGGAATACCTCAAATTCTGTTTGAACGGACTGCATATATCTCGAATGGAATGGCGCGCTAACGTTCAAAGGCATGACAGCCCTGGCACCTGCGGCTTCAAGCGCTGATGCTATTTTGCCAATTGCCTCGCGCGGCCCAGAGATAACAGTTTGTTCGTAGGAGTTGAAGTTTGCGACATCGATCGAATCTTCCCCGGAGTTCTTCAGTGCGGTGGTGACCCTTTCAGGACTGAGTCCAATAATCGCAGCCATGCCGCCACCGCTCACACGGCTCATTAGCTCTCCTCGTTTCTGCACGAGTGCAAGGCCGGTTCGGAAATCAAATGCTCCCGCCGCAAGCAAGGCGTTGTATTCTCCCAGACTGTGACCGGCAACGAAGTCCGGCCTTTGCGGATGTTCTTTCAGCCTCTTCAAATAAGAAAAAGCGTTAACTACATAGAGCGCAGGTTGGGTGAACTGTGTCTGTCCAAGACGGCTGCCGTCGTCCTTAAGGCACAGGTCTTTTACTGAATAGCCAAGTAAATCGGATGCCTCTTCTGTCAGTTCGTCAAATTCGTTAAAGAGATCCTTCCCCATACCCCGAACTTGCGACCCCTGACCCGGAAAAACACAAACTGCTGTCATGTTCCTCTTCCGATCGAACCCAACGACGGTCGTTCCGACGAACCAAAAAGCGCCTCAATACGTTCTCGCACTTCCGGCTGAGCAAATGTTACGTTGTGCATCTCCGTCTCACGCCGTACAGCATCCGGTAACTCGCTAACGATATCTTTAATTAGTGCCTGCTTCAATAGCTTCAAAGTGACAGTCGGCCTTGTGGCGATGTTCTTGGCAAGACTGAGCGCAAGCGGAATCACTTCGTCCCGCTTCAGCACAGGAAAAGGTACGCCTCGCGTTCGTAACTCACCGCCATGGTAGCTTCGGGCCGTCAACATCATCTCCGTTGCTAAAGCGCACCCAAGCTTTTCCGGCATGATCAGCGTAGCTCCCATACCAGGAGTAAACCCGTACCTGATGAAGTTACTACTGTAAAGAGACTCTTCGGAAAGGATCACCATATCGGCGTAAAGCCCAAAAACAAGCCCTCCTCCCAGCGCATGCCCCTGCATCGCACTGATAACGGGAAGTTCGCAATCAAGTAACAGTCGATACAAGGGCACGCTGTCGAACTGAATTTTTCCGTCTACTATTCCTAAAAGCTCTTCCTTTGTTCCTCCCGTGCAGAACACGGGCCCATATCCATGAACAACAACAGCTCTTATCTCTGGGTTCCGCTGGATGCCCTCGAATGCTAGAAACAGACCTTCAACCAAACTTCTCGTGAACTGATTACTGTGCTCCTGATCGTTCATCACGACCTCCGCCACACCAGCGTGAGGCGACAGCACTTCGACCGTGTCTGTCATGTGTCGAATTCCTGCTGCCATGGAAAGACTCCTGTTTCGACGAATCGCCGGATGCCGTTAATATTACCGGCATCTTGGAGAAGCTCTGAGATCTGAGCCACTGCAAGCTTTTCCGTCTCATCGTTCATCAGCCACATCTTTCTGAAGTATGTCTTCGTGGCTCGTAGCGTCTTCTCCTGGATGCGATCGACACGAACAAGCAAGCGGCGGACCGCAGCGCCAGAATCCTTCGCGAGCTCGTCGGCAAGACCGATCTCAAGTGCTCGCGGAGCATTGATCTGCTGCCCGAGAAGTGCCATCAGATATGCACGCTGAAAACCGACCCTCCGGACAAGAAACGGGACTACGTTGGCGGGAATTAATCCGAAGAACGCCTCGGATAAGCTAAAAGTAGAACGATCCGACGCAATAACAACATCGCTAGCCGCCGCGAGTCCAATGCCCGCTGCATTCGCCCGTCCATCGACGAACGCAACAACCAGCTTACCCATCAAGGTCAAGCGCGTCAGTGTCCGAAAGTATAAAGACGCTGCATCAGTAAGAGCATCCGTCGCGACGCCACTCAATCCCAACCCTGCAAGCTCCGCCAGGTCCATACCGCTCGAAAAGATACCATCCTTCCCCGCGATTACGACAATCCGAGTGGGCGAATGAGATTCGGCATAATCGAGCGCGTGGTTTATTTCTTTCAATAACTGGACATTTACACTATTTCCGGAAGCGACACGGTTCAGTGTAATTGTGACTATCTTAGGCTGCTCCTGAACGATGATCGTGTCATAGCGCATAGGTCACACCCACTCGTATACACGGTGATAGCCGGAGATATCTTTTAACGTCAATAGTCCTCTCCCCTGCACAGAGCTTCGAAATATGTGACCCATCGGCTCGCGATCGATCGATTGGCTCATCTTTCCGGTCATCAACGAACGATTCAAATCCAAAAGCTGATCGTACTCCTCCATAGTCAAGGCGTAGCGCGTATCTATCTGACAGGAAATTTGCAGCCGCGCCACAGCCGCCTGAGAAGTACCGAACGCCAACCCACTGAAGAACTCGGAGCAGCACCCGGATCCATAAGAGAACAAACCAATGCGCGTTACGTCGTCAAAGGAACCTTTATCGAGGGTGCCCGCCAGCGCAACGAATACCGTGCCCGAATAGACGTTCCCCACCTGCTGACAGTAGGTCAAGGATGGCTGAACGCGTTTCCGAAAATCTTCATCGATGGCTGCCGGTTGTAGACGCTTCAGTTTCCGCATCATTGTGCGATGAGCACCTTTGGCCATTCCGCCAAACGGCGTATGAAACGCAAGATATCCGAAGTGATCCTGAAAGTCCGCATCTCCGGTGCGCTGCTGATAGTTCTTGAAACTGTTCTCCAGGCAGTCCAGATAAGAGAGCAGCGAAAGATCGGCATCGCCCGTTTCAATCTCAGCCGTGGGTCGACACGAATCCATCACTTCGTATCCGTAGTAACCTGAGGCGCCAATTTCCAATTCCAGGACGACAGGGGCGCCGCCAACAAGCATCGCCACCGCAGCCGCGCCTTGCGACGGCTCCGCGTATGTGTGAGGAATCGGGCGCGCGACATCAGTCGTCACGACAAGCGCCTTCGCGCCCGGCGAAGCTTGCGATAGTACAAAGCTTGCCGCCATCTGCAGCGCCGCAGTTCCGGCATAGCAGGCATGCTTGAGCTCGAAGGTGCGGCAGCTCCTACTCAAGCCTAAGTAATGATGTACGTAAGTGCTCATCGCTTTGCCGTAGTCGATTCCTGACTCCGTCGCTACAATCACCAACTCAATGCGGCGCTTCTCTTCTTCCGATAATGCATCGACCAGCGGCTTCGCCGCGTTCACAGCAAAGCTGACGGGATCCTCAAAGTTGAGGCTGACCGTCTTGCTCTTCATAAGCAAGTTTTCGAAGCGCTCCACATTCAGTTCTCTTGCGTGCAGCAGTTTCCGAACGTCAAGGAAGGCCCGTCCTGGATAGACGTTCAGTGCTTCAATGCCGACTTTCATAG
>CAYTVP010000183.1:6347-8988 GCA_964441675.1 uncultured Solibacteraceae bacterium
CCTTCCTTACGATCACGCTGCTGTTAATTCCTCCAAAGCCGAACGAATTCGACATCGCATACTCGACCGCGGCGCCAGCAGCGCTTGGTCCGATGAATCGGATCTTTTCATCAATCGGATTGTCGAGATTAAGCGTAGGGTGGAAATACCCACCGTTCATCTGCAGGATCGTGGCGATCAATTCAATTGTGCCGGCGGCGGCAAGAGTGTGGCCGATCAACGACTTCGTGGAGTTCACAGAAACTGTTTCGAGCGTGCCGGCGAAGACGTTTCTTAGCGCGGCGCACTCGGCCTCATCCCCCGCCGGAGAGGCGGTCCCGTGTGCATTCACGTACTGAATTGAGGATGGTGAGATCTCCGCGTCGCGAAGCGCATTTGTCATAGCCCGAGCTTCTCCCTCCGCGTCGGGGTTTGTCGAGTGATTGCCGTCGAGAACGATGGATGCCCCACAAATCTCTCCAACAATTGGAACTCCTCGACGCTGTGCCACCTCCAGCCTTTCCAGGACGACACAACCGCTGCCCTGCCCATAAACAAAACCTGCGTGTTCAGCGTCAAACGGACGCGAAGCGCTCATCGGCCGATCCTGAAAGCGCTGTGTATTCAAGGCTCCGATAGCATCAAAAGCATGGAAGTCAACAGGCGACAAATCACTGAGAGCGCCAAGACAAACACAGGCATCTGCCAACCTTGCGCGCAGTAGCGAGTAACCTTGCACCACAGCGATGTTGCCGCTAGCCGATGCGCCACCGACCGTAAAACCCATTCCTTTAATTTCCAGAACCTCGGATGCTCCCGCAAGTACGCTCGTGTCTAGTGAGGAAAGTGCATACTTTGGATCGACATACTCGGGCTGGGCAACAAACTTCCGATAGTTAGCAAAAGAATACGCCGCGTGAACATTCGTTCCACCTACAATTAAAGCAACTGACTCCGGCGCTAGTGTGGCAAGGCCCGCTGTTAAGTATGCTTCCGTTGCTACACAGACTCCGGCCCGCACCGCCAATGGAGCGTTACGGAGCACTCTGCGCGCACGCCGCTGTATCGGTTCGGGTGCTCCTATTCGTGCTATTGCTTCAGCCGCGTCGAATTGCTTCAGTTCCGCCCCGACACTTACCGGCAGCTGCTCAGCCAGAGACAGACGATCGATTCCGCAGTGCCCATCGCGCAGGCCACGATCGAAGGCTTCGACACCGTTTCCGATACCCGACAGTACGCCCATGCCCGTTAGCACAACTCGTTCTCGCTGGCCGCTAGGCATTCGTTCGCGAGTGCATACCGTTGTAAAGGATTTCTACCAAACCCGCGATATTCGTAGCCCCTCGTAACTCAACTCGTGGAACAACAACGTTCAGCTCTTCCATTGAGTACGTCGCTACTTCCACGCGGTCGATAGAGTTTGCCCCCAGGTCTACGAGGCTTGCTTGAGGAGTTACTGCCTCTGAAGGAAGATCGGGCAGCAAGCGAAGAATGTTGCCTTTTACGATCTCGAAGATCTGGTCGCGGCTCATCAGTGCCGCCCATCGACGGTAATTACCGTCTTTTCTGCGCCTCGATAGAGAATAGACGTGATGTGATCCGCCACTACCTGAATACCCGGTTCCAGGCCTATCGAGAAGTGATCGCCTGGTACGGGAATGACTGTGAGATCAGTCGGGATCCAACGAGACCATCCATTATCGGCCTCCCAGCGTCCAACTCCCAGCGTGGGGAGATTCAGCGTATTATTGCGTCCAACCAAACCGTCGTCACAGCGCAGGAGGGTAGCATTCAGGCCAACAGGGAAAGGCTTGGGGCTATATGATCGGAAAGCTTCTCCACTGGCGGCGGCTACCTCCAACATGTTCCGGATTACGCCCGACAGGTCCTGGAACGCAGAAACTTGCTGCCCACAATACTGTTTGAGATGCTCGGTCACCACGCTGAGCTGCGCCTGACGGTCGAGGGCACTCAGGGATGCCGGCTCGATTAGCCGACTGGCGTTCCATTGCAAGGCAAATAGATTTCCTATCGCCAGTAATAACCAAGTCTCATCCGACGTGTTGAACAACGATTCAATCATCGCCGATCCGGGTGCGTACGAATCCAGTAAGAACAAATGTGACAACGACTCGCCCGACCTGTGCAGTAGCTGGGCTAATTCAAAAGCAACAGTACCGCCCGACGAGTAACCGCCGAGGACATACGGACCATGCGGATGAACCGAGCGAATGGCGTCCGCATAACACTCGGCCATTTGCTCCACGCTGGTGTGCGGCTTCGTCTTCCCATCCAACCCCGCTGCCCTCAATCCGTATACACGGTTAGGCACGGATAAATGTCTGCCGAGGCGCACAACCCAATTCGTCTCGCCCAACAAACCGTGAATCCAGAACGTCGCCGGTTCATCGCCGGAGGTTCGCACGGGTGTAACTACGGAAGGTAGCTCCGGCACGATCGTTTTATATCCGTTGTCGTTAGTTTGTTGAGTGCCGTTGGAGGGAGGAACAAGCCGTTGTAATTCAGCAACCTTGTTCCGAGAAAGATACTGCGAGAGAGCATCGATCGTGCCATGTTCAAGCAGCACGGCCGGAGCGACCGAGCCCATGTCCGCCTGCAGACGGTTTGCGATCTCCAGCGCAATCAAGGAATCCACTCCGTA